>JAAEQP010001819.1 GCA_024231375.1 bacterium
ACTGTGTCCGCCATCGACTGTGTACACCCCGTTCAATCGCATTCCCGTCAAGGAGAAGAAAATCGACGCGTTTGCCTTCAATGGTCACGAGGGAAGCTTGAACAGTGAAACACCAATCGCCTGGGTCCGCCAGTACCTGCTGCGAGACGAGTGAGGGAGAAGGAACGTGAAGGCGACGAAGAGTCTCTTGATTGTGGTTCTGGCTTCATGGGCGGCGTCTGCCGCCGGACAGAGCGTGGTCACCGCGGAAGGTTTACCCGACCGGTGGTTCGTGTCGCCGGAGGTGTGGGCCAACCCCTGGGAGAACTGGGGCATCGCCGATGGGGAGATCGTCACCACACACCCATCGCCGAATCGGATGATGACGCTTCAGCATCTCACGTTGGAACTCGGTGGCGCCCAAGCCCCGGCCGAGATGTCCGTCACGGTACGCTTGAAAGACCCGAAAGGGGGCAAGGAGGGATCGGCTGGATTCGTGGTCGGCGTGCGTGTGGACGACCCAATCGACGACTATCGTAGCCGGTTGCTGTTTGGCGACGGTCTCGCGATGGGCATTGGGTCGAAGGGCCGCCTGTTCATCGGCGAGGGGGCGAACGCGGACTTGGCCAAAGGACGGTCCCTCGGCGAGAAGGCGGTTCGGTTGACTGTCACGATGACCCCGTCGGGCGCGGACACGTTCACCATTCTCCTTGTAGCCAGAGATGCCGAGAGTGGCAAGCGGCTTGGCCGCGTGGAGAAGAAGAATGTGCCCGCGGCGCGGCTCACGGGGAACGCGGCCCTGTTCACCAATGCACCCTCGAAGGAGTCTGGCTGCGGACGGCACGCGTTGTGGGCGTTCCGCGATTGGCGGCTGGCGGGTGACAAGTTCACGCGGCGTCCAGACCGCGCGTTTGGCCCTATCCTTTGGTCCCAGTACACCCTGTCGAAGGGCGTCCTGAAACTGACCGCGCAATTGGCGCCGATCGGGGTCGGCGACAGCCAGACCGTCACGCTTCAGACCCGGCAGGACGGCGCCTGGAAGGACGCCGCCAGTGCCCGCGTCATATCGCCGGGGTGGACGGCGCCGTTCCGCATTGAAGGCTGGGGCGGTACCGTGGACGTTCCCTACCGGTTGGTCTGGGCGCAGCGGCGCGCCGACGGCTCGGAGCAGGAGCACTTCTGGGAAGGCACCGTTCGGCGCGACCCGGTCGAAGAAGACGCAGTGTCCGCGGCCGTGTTCTGTTGTTTCACGGAATTCCTGTTCCCGAACCGGTGCATCGCTGAAAACACGGCGCGACAGAATCCCGACATGCTAATGTTCGTGGGCGACCAGATTTACGAGAACGTGGGCGGATGGGGCATTCTGCGGACGGGACCCGTGGACCGGATGTCAGTCAACTACCTGCGCAAACTGGCGCTCTGGGGATGGAGCTTCCGCGACGTGATGAAGGACCGCCCCACGATCACCATGCCGGACGATCACGATGTGTACCACGGCAACCTGTGGGGCGATGCGGGGAAACGCATCGAGTTGAAGGAATGGAACAGCCCGAGCGGCTACGGCAACAGCAAGATCGTGGGAAACGCGGGGGGCTACGTGCAGCCCATCGAGTTCCTACACGTTGTCGAGCGCACGCAGACGTCTCATCTGCCGGACCCGGTATGCACCAAGACGTTCAAGCAAGGGTTGCCGGCCTACTTCACCGCCATGACCTACGGCGGCCTCGGATTTGCCATCCTTGAAGACCGTAAGTTCAAGACCGGTCCCATGCAGATCGCGCATCGCCACGAGGGGCCGCGTCCCGACCACATCTCGCAACCCGCCATGGCGAACCAGGTGGACGATCCCGACGCCGAGATGTTGGGCGACGATCAGGAGGCGTTTCTGCGCGAATGGACGATGGATTGGCGAGGACAGCAGATGAAGTTCGCCGTGTCCCAGACGGTCTACTGCGGCGTGGCGACGCATCACGGTGCTTTCGACAGCTTCCTGCTCGGCGACATGGATTGCGGCGGTTGGCCTCAGGCCGGGCGGGACCGGGCCGTGGATATCCTGCGTCGGGGCGGTGTGATGCTGTTGGCGGGCGACCAGCACCTGCCCTCCCTCGTGCGGCACGGCATTTACAAGCCGGGCGACGCCATCGTCAGTTTCGTGACGCCCGCCGGGGCGACCGGCTACCAGCGCTGGTGGCGGCCAGACGATGTGGGCATTGAACGCCTGAGCGGCGGACGCCACGACGGGCGCGCAAACACAGGCATCTACCGGGACGGTTTCGGCAACCTCATCGACGTGTTGGCCATAGGCAACCCGCCGCCGTCTCCCAAGGATGCCCGTTCCCGAGAAGAGCAGGGGATGATGAAGTCCGCGGGCTGGGGGTTGGTAGTCATCGACAAACCGGCGGGCACCGTCCGCACCGAGGCGTGGCGCGTGCGGCGCGGCCTGAACGTTGCGGAGAACGCACGGCCCGACGACCAGTTCCCAGGATGGCCCATGACCTTTGCGGCGGACGAGAGCTTCGGCGTGTCCGCGCCCAAGCTGCCGACAGTGGTGATCGAGGGGGGGACGCCTAGCGACGGCGAGTGGCCGGTCGTGCGTGTCACGGATGCGGACGGCGAATTCGTTTCCATGGGCCGGATGCAGGGCCCGCGCTTCACGCCCACCGTGTACGAGCCCGGGAAATACACCGTCGAAGTCCTGTCCACGAAAGACGACGCCACACCGATAGAGACGTTTCCGAACGTGCAGCACGGCGACGAGGGGCAATTGAAGGTGGGACTGTAGGTCTCCTGGGTCAGGAGCCCGCGAGCACGCGTTCGTACACGTCCAACACGGCCTTGGATTGGGCGTGGAGCGAGAAGGTGCTGACGGCCCGTTCGCGTGCGGCACGGCCCATCGTGTGGGTGAGGGTGCGATCGTCGGCCATTCGTTTCAGCGCTTCGAACAAGGCTTCAGGCGTGCCGCCAATCACGTAGCCGGTGGCGCTGTCGTCAACGATCTCTGCCAGCATGCCACGGTCGGCCACTACGGCCGGTTTGCCCATGGCCATGGCTTCGCGGACGGCGCGACACGTTCCATCGCTGCCCGGCACGAGAAACACCTTGGTGTCGAAGGCCTTCACCATCCCCACGTAGTTTTCGCCACCCACGTATCCCGGGAAATGGACGTGATCCTCCAGGCCAAGGTCGCGCACGGGTTGTTTGCCGACCGTCTCCTGGTTTGTCCCGCGACCCACCACAATGGCGTGAACCTTCGGGTTTTCGTCCACGAGCCGACGGACGGCCTGGAAGAAGTCTTCGTAGTGGCGATGGGTCTGCATGCGAGCGACGATGCCGATGACGAATGCGTCCGGCGGAATGCCCAGCCAACGGCGGCCGTCGGGCACTTCGCGGCCCGGATCGAACCGGTCCGTGTCGATGGCGCCCGGGATGATGCTCATTCGGTCGCGGGGAAAATCGAATTGGCCGGCGTCCGAGTCGAAGGCGGCCTGGGACGGCTCGATAAGCCACGCCGTGCCGGGCAATAGCTTGCCGTGCCGCCGGGGCTTGGTGAAGCCTTGCCCATGGTAACTGGTCCGCACTACGGGGACGTCTGCGCGTGCCGCGGGTCCGAGGGCGATACGGTGGTCGTTGTCCAGGTGGCAATGGATGAAGTCGTAGGGCGACTGCTTGAGTAGACGGCCCAGTTCCCTGCGGTCAAGGAAGTTGTGGATGGGATGGGCGTGCTTGCGCAACGTGAACCGCAGGATTGGTTCGATCCCCCTGTCGCGCGCCGTCTCAAGCATGGTGTGCTGGTCCGCGGGAGAATCGGCCGGGCATGCGAAGTCTGCGTCTACGCCGAGTTTCCGCAACGCCACACAGAGGTTCAAAGCCGGCTCAGCGGGCCCGGTCCACCGCGCGTTGCTAAAGAGGTGCAGTACTCGCATCAGGCTGCCGATTCGGTTGAGCCCACGTTCTCGAGCTTCACGGACACAAGCTGCGACACGCCACGCTCTTGCATGGTGACGCCGTACAGGGCCTGGGTTCGGGCCATGGTCCGCTTGCTATGCGTGATGATGACGAACTGGCTCTCAGCGGTGAATTCCTCGACCATGTCGAGGAACCGGCCGATGTTGGCGTCGTCCAGCGGTGCGTCCACCTCGTCGAGGATACAGAAGGGACTCGGCTTCGCCTTGAAGATACTGAACAACAGGGCGATGGCCGTCATGGCACTCTCACCACCGGAAAGAAGCGAAATGGACTGGGGCTTCTTGCCAGGAGGCCGTGCTTCGATTTCGATGCCGGATTCGAGCGGGTCGTCTTCGTCGAGGAGGTAGATGCGCGCCTGGCCGCCGTTGAAGAGCCTGCGGAAGTAGTTGTGGAAATGTTCCTCGACTTTGCGGAACGTCTCCATGAACATTTCGCGGATCTTCTTGTCGCTGCGCGTGATGACGCCGATGAGATCCTGGCGGGCCTGTTCGAGATCCTCGGCCTGGGTCACCAGAAATTCGTTGCGCTTCTCCAAGGCCTCGTATTCTTCGATGGCCATCAGATTCACTTCGCCCATACGCTGCAACCGGGCGCGCAAGTCGGACACCATCTTCTCGCGCACATCGTCTTCATGCTCGTCCGTGCCGACTTCGTCTTCCTTCAGCGACGCCAATGCCAGGTTGTACTCGCTCAGGATGCGTTCCTGGAAGAACCCCACGCGCTCCTCTTTCTGGCGGAGGTCCAGTTCCAACTGATGGACGCTGGTTTGCGACGCGCGGGCGCTCTCGCGCATGACCTTGAGTTCCTTGTCCAGCGCTTCACTCTCTTCGAGGAGTTTCTGGCGGTCGTTTTCGGCCTCGACGACCTTCACGCGGGCCTCTTCCTTGCTCTCGGAGAGGGCTTTGGTGCGTTCCACCGTCAGCGCGATCTTCTCTTCGTGGGCCTTCTGCTCTTCCCGGAACTGGGTCAGCATCCGTTCACGCCGTTCGGCTTCCGCCTGGGCCTCGTCGGAGTTGCGCGCCTCGCGCAGCTTGTCGCGCTCGGCCTCGTCGGCCTGTTGCGCGAGACTCGCCTGCTGCACGCGAAGGTCCGCCAATTCGCTGGCGCATACGGTCAGGGCCTCCCGGGCCTTTGATGCGTTCCCTTGCGCTTCGGCCATGTCCTGCTGCAGGGCCTCGTCGCCGCTTTCCAGACTGTCGGCCCGGGCCAAAGCGTCGCGGCGCTTCACCTCGAACTCCTCGCGCTGGCCGGACAGTTCGGTCCGTTGGACGTCGAGATTCTTCGACGCCTCGGCAAGACTCTCGAGTTCCGCCGTGTACCGGGCAATGGCTTTGCCGAGATCGTTCAACTCGCGGGTGACCCCGGCGATGGCTTGTTCGAACTCGCGCTGCTGTTCGTTCAACGTGCGCAGGGACTCGGTCAATTCGTTCCGCTGCGAAGCCAAGCGGCTCAGCTCTGCGTCGGATGCCTCTACCTGGCCTTCAAGGTCGGTGATTTCCGCGCTACGACCAAGGAGCCCGCGGCTTTCGTGGCGCATGCGTCCGCCCGTCACGGCGCCCGCCGACGACACCACTTCGCCGTCAAGCGTCACCAAGCGCGGGAAGGGCGACTTGCCTCGCGCGATGCGGATGGCGTCATCCAAGGTTTCGACGATGAGCGTGCCGTGTAGCAGATACTCAACCGCGTTTTGCAGTCTCGATTCGTATCGGACGAAATCCAAGGCCGGTCCGATCACGCCCGCCTGGCCCGCGAACGTGTTGCCCCCTTCGCGACGGCCGCCGCGAATGATGTCCAAGGGAAGGAACGTCACGCGTCCCGCCGAACGTTCCTTCAAGAACCGGATGGCATTCTTGGCCGCGTCGGCGTCTTCCACCACCACGTTGTTGATGTTGCCACCCAAGGCGGCCTCGATGGCGCGTTCGTATTCTTTCGATTCGGCCGAAAGCAGGTCGCCCACGGGGCCGACGACACCGGCGATGGCCGATTGGTTCTTCATGACGGCCCGGACGCCCGCAGCGAATCCTTCGTAGTTGTCGCGGAGCTCACGGAGCGACGTCAGCCGGGCTTCCTGGCTACTCTTCTTCTCGCGGAGGACCTGCCACTGCTCGGAAACCGTTTTGAACTCCTCACCACGAGCAACGATGGCGGACGCCGTTTCATCGCGCTTGGATTGAAGGTCTTCCAGGTTGGCCTGTTTGTGCGCCTCTTCCCGCTGGGCGCCTTCGTTGCGCGCCGCGAGTTCCTCGCGCTGGGCCGACACGTTGTCCAGGCGCTCGCAACACGATCCGAGTTGCTTCTCCACATTCCCGATGGAGACATTTAAGGATTCCAGCTCGGTCAAGGTCTTGTTGCGGTCCTGCGTACGTTCGGCGGCCTGTGCACGGATCGTTTCCAGATGGGCGTCAGCCTCCGCCACCGTACGCGACGCCGTTGCATGATCTTCCGTCTTCTTCTCAAAGGCGGCGGCACATTCGTCGACCTGTCCGCGGATTTTGGCGATGCGTTCTTCCGTGCGTTCCATTTGGCCGCGCACGCTGCCGGCGCGTTGCCGGAACGACTCGCCTTCTCGGGTCGCCTGCTCCTGCTGTTCTTTGGAGAACTCGATCTGCTGGCGCAGCAGGGCGATGTCGCGTTCGATCCGCTCCATCTCGGAGTCGATCTCGTGGACTCCCTCGCGCCGCGCCATCAATACGCGGTCGTTCTCGAGCGTAGCCAGACCGATCTCCTCGCGCCGCGCCTCGAACGTGGTGATCTCTGCCGAGACCTTCTCGTAGCTGTCCTGGGCCGACGCGAACTCTTTCTGCAAGGCGCCGATCTGCCCCGTCAACAGGCGGAACTGCAACCACGCGGCCCGGATCTCCAATTCACGAAGCTGTCCGCTGAGTTCGCGGTAGCGGATGGCGGCGTTCACTTGCCGCTTGAGAGACCGCATTTGCCGCTGCACTTCCGCGACAATGTCGCTCAGGCGGAGCAGATTCTGTTCGGCCGAATCCAGACGGCGCATGGCGAGGCGTTTGCGGGTCTTGTACTTGATGATGCCGGCCGCTTCCTCGAACAGGAACCGTCGGTCTTCAGGTTTCGAACTGAGGATCAGGTCCATTTTGCCCTGACCCACCATCGAATAGGCTTGGGTGCCGATGCCCGTGTCCATGAACAGTTCCTGCACGTCCCGGAGACGGCAGGGGGCTTTGTTGATGAGGTACTCGCTCTCGCCGGACCGGTAGATGCGCCGTGTGATTTGGACTTCCGAGAAATCGACCGGAAGTTTCGAGTCGGCGTTGTCAAACGTCACCGAGACCTCGGCCATCCCCATGGGATGCCTGTTCTCGCTGCCATTGAAGATCACGTCCTGCATATGGGCGCCACGCAACGCCTTTGCGCGCTGTTCTCCCAGCACCCATCGCAGAGCATCCAGAATGTTGCTCTTGCCGCAGCCGTTCGGGCCCACGATGGCCGTGGCGCCCGGCTCGAGCCGCACCACGGTGCGGTCCGCGAACGACTTGAATCCCGTTAGCTCAAGTTCCTTAAAATACATGAATCCCCGGAAGTCGCCCCGCGCGCCTCAAGGGCCGCGGAAGCCACGTTACAACTCAGTCAACTCGTCTAGTGGGTCCGGACCACCCGCTCGATGGAGGTCGCCCGGCCCGTCTCGTCGTCGGCGTCAACCACGACGGCGCACAGCCCCGGCCGCTCCCTCGATATCTTGAATTCGGTGGGCATTCCCGTCAGAAATCGCTGCACAATCCGATCCCGCTCGACACCGATCACCGAGTCGAACGGGCCCGTCATCCCCACATCGGTGATGTAGGCCGTCCCATCGGGCAGCACGCGTTCGTCCGCCGTCTGAACGTGGGTATGGGTCCCCAGAACCGCCGTGCATTGCCCGTCAAGAAACCAGCCCATGGCCACTTTCTCCGCGGTTGCTTCGGCATGAAAGTCCACCAAGACGAGCGGGGTTTCCGCCCGCAACGCGGCCACCTCGCGGCGTGCCGCCACGAAGGGGCAGTCGCAGGGGTCCATGAACACCCTGCCGACCAGATTGGTGACCCCCAGCTTCCGGCCGTCGTCCAACGTGACGACGGCGGATCCTACACCCGGCACGCCCGAGGGGTAGTTGGCAGGGCGGACCACGTTGTCCAGCCTGTCAATGACCCGCACCAGTTCCTTCTTCCGCCACGTGTGATTGCCGAGCGTGATGACCTGGGCGCCGGCCTCCTTCAACTCCTGAAGGGTGTCCGCCGTGGCCCCGAGGCCACCGGCCGCATTCTCGCCATTCACCACGGTGATGTCAACTGCACACTCGTCGCATAGCGATGGTAGCCACCGTTTCACGCACAGCCGACCGGGCCGTCCCACGACGTCGCCGATAAACAGTATACGCATGGGTGCAGTCCGCTACTTGGCCGTGTCGACGGCGCGCGTTTCCCGGATCACGGTTACCTGAATCTGGCCCGGATAGGTCATTTCCTCCTCGACCTTGCGAGCCACGTCGCGCGCCAACTGGCGCGCCTCGGCATCGTTCACCCGGTCGGGGCACACAGCCAGGCGAATCTCGCGGCCCGCCTGCAGGGCGTATGACTTCTCAACGCCCGGGAAGCTGTCCGCGATGTCCTCAAGCTGCTCGAGCCGCTTGATGTATGCGTCCACCGTTTCCCGGCGGGCACCCGGGCGTGCGGCCGAGAGAGCATCCGCGGCCTGGACCAGCACCGCGATGACGGAGACCGGCTCTGCCTCGTTGTGGTGGGCTCCGATGGCGTTGGTGATGATCTCCTTCTCGCCGTATCGCTTGGCGAGGTCCCGGCCGATAATGGCGTGCGATCCTTCCACCTCGTGGCTGACCGCCTTGCCGATGTCGTGGATGAACGCCGCCCGCTTGGCTTCCTGGATGTTGATGCCCAACTCGGCGGCCATCAGGCCGGCCAGATGGCACACTTCCTTGGCGTGCTGCAGGACGTTCTGACCGTAGGACGTCCGATAATGAAGCCGGCCAAGCAACTTGATCACCTCGGCATGTAGCCCGTGTACGTCCACCTCGAGGGAGGCCTGCTCACCCAGTTCGCGGATGGTCTGGGCCATCTCGTCGGACACCTTCTGGGCCACTTCCTCGATCCGGGCCGGGTGAATCCGGCCGTCCTGGATCAGGCGTTCCAGCGTGATGCGCGCGATTTGGCGACGGATGGGGTCGAATCCAGAGAGGATGACGGCCTCCGGCGTGTCGTCAATGATGACGTTGATACCCGTAGCGCCCTCGAGCGCCCGGATGTTGCGTCCCTCGCGGCCGATGATTCGGCCCTTCATCTCGTCGCTCGGGAGGGCGACGACCGACACCGCCGTCTCCGCCACGTGATCCGCCGCACACCGTTGAATGGCCTGACCAATAATCCATTGGGCCTTCTTGTGCGCGCTCTCGGTCATTTCGTCTTCGATCCGCTTGAGCCGATGCGCTGTTTCCCGGCGGACTTCCGTCTCGAGTTGGCTGAACAGCTCGGTCTTAGCCTGTTCAGCGCTCATACCGGAAATGTTCTCAAGCCGGACCGTCTGGTCTGCTACGATGGTGTCAAGCTCTTTCCGGCGCGAGTCGATGGTCGTCTCGCGCTTCACCAGTTCCCGTTCCTGGGACGCCAATTCGCTCGCCTTGCCGTCGATCACTTCCACCCGTTTGTCAACGGATTCCTCCTTGGCGAGAATCCGTTTCTCCAGGGCAACCAATTCCTTGCGTTGTTCGCGCGCCTCTTGTTCGAGCTTGGCGCGCAGTTCGATCCGCTCCTCTTTCAGAGCAGTGCGCGCTTCCTTGATGATGGCCGCCGCCTCGCGCTCGGCATCCGACAGGGATTGCGCTGCGTCGCGCCTAGCCCTGCCCGAAATGCTCTTGCCGGCAATGCGGCCCCCGATGATCGTGAGGATGATTCCCGCGAGAATTCCCGCGATCGCACCGCCCCCACACCAAACCAAAGTAAGCCATTCTGGTGGCATGCACAGTCCTCCAAGAACCCCAATGGGTCAGATAAGTCCGCGCGGGACTTCGGAAGGAAGCGCGAAGGAAGGCAGATCGCAAGGGTGTTTACATACTAGCGCGGAGAAAACAACAGCTTTCGCAGTATTTCACCCTTAAGGTAGTCCAGTTGTTGTCGCGATATAAGAGAACCGCCACTTCGGCGAGGACAACACATGCGATCTAAATCCTTGTCGCGCCCCCGAAGATCCTGACACGCGAACAGGAAACCGGGAACTCCAGTCTACGATATTAATGAACAGTAGTATAGGCGGCTTCGCCTGGTAAGTCAATCAACGTGTTATCGATGACATCAGCGCCGCTGTACCACAGGTCCTTGCGTACAACCTTCCATCACCAGCCGGATTATGGTAAGCTAACGATCCGGCCCTCGGGCCGATTTCTGATCTTCGCAGGGTGCGCAATTGGCCGCGTACCCGAGACGGGCTCGGTTCCTGCAACAGACCAAATTCAGGGTGACTATATGAAAGCAGAGTTCGTAAACCCTTTCATTGAAAGCGTCTATGACCTATTCCGTACGATGCTCTCGTCCCAGGTCACCCGAACCGGGCTGGCACTCTCTGCCAACGAGATGAGGCCCCGGGAGATAATGGCCCTCATCGGCTTCAGCGGCATGGTCAAGGGGACCGCGGCCCTGGCTCTGCCGAGCAGCACATGTTCAGCCATGGCCAACCGCCTGCTCGGGACGGATGAATCCAGCGACGAGGAGGTCTCGGACACCATCTCCGAGATGGTCAACATCGTGGCCGGCGCCGCCAAATCCAAGATCTCCGAGAGCATTGGCGAAGTCCTGGAGTTGAGCCTTCCCGTCGTGCTTCGTGGTGAGAGCTTTGAGGTGTATTCGCCCAGCAACGCCATGTGGCTCGAGGTCCCGTTCAGCAGCGATCTGGGCGACTTCACGCTCCGACTGAGTTTTGAGGCGACTTTCGCCACGCCCTAGTTGAGAAATCCGCGACCGCCGCTATCCGAATCTGCCATGCCTCTTGAGACCCGGCGTATCCGCTTCCTACCAATCGCTCGCATGGGCATGATAGACTACGCGTTCTTGTTTGTAGGGATGTTTGTAAGGCAGCCAACGGTATGGAGTGAATCAATGGGAGAACAGGTGAAGGCCACCAACATCACGTGGCATAGTGAAGAAGTTACCAGAGAAGACCGCGAGAAGAAGAACGGCCACAAGTCCGTGGTCATCTGGTATACCGGCTTGTCGGCGTCGGGCAAATCCACGCTTGCCCAGGCCGTGGACCAGGCCTTGTTCCAGATGGGATGTTCGTCGTTCGTCCTGGACGGCGACAACGTGCGTCACAGCCTCAACAAAGACCTCGGCTTTTCTCCCGAGGACCGGGAAGAGAATATCCGCCGCATCGGCGAGGTCGCCGCGCTGTTTTCGCAAGCGGGCGTCATCGCAGCCACTGCGTTCATCTCCCCATACCGCGCCGATCGCGACAAGGCCCGTGCCATGGCTGGCGACGGGTGCTTCGTCGAGGTCTTCGTGAAGTGTGATTTGGCGGTGTGCGAAGAGCGCGACCCCAAGGGGCTGTACAAGAAGGCGCGTGCCGGAGAGATTCCCCAGTTCACCGGCATCTCGGCCCCCTACGAAGAACCTCTCAACCCGGAATTGGTGATCGACACGGGTGAGAAGGCTCTGGACGCGTGCGTCGAGGATGTGCTGGCCTATCTGCGGAATCAGGGTGTCATTTCCTAGTTTCCTTGGTGGCTTCCGTCGAGATCCCGTCACACCGCATGGTGGCTCTCTGAAACGCGTTCTTCAATATATGCGTGAACGGCGCGATATGGACCACAATATATTGCGTGAGGGCATGGCCTGTGCTAGAATGAGACCTTGAACTAGGGGAGCTGCCATGCGTTTCGGAAAGCGAAATCGAAGTCCACTGATCTGGGGCAGGCGGGCACGGGCCGCATCCGAGGAATCCGAGTTTCGGCCAGTCGCGTCCGAAGAGCGTGACGCCCTGCTCTCGCCGGGGAGCGCGGAAGGCGCGCCGGATCCCGACGTCGACAGTCTGCCCTTGTCGGGTGACCCCACGCAACGTCTGCTGACGGTCCTAGGCCGGTTCGAGCGGGAGATGCTCAAAGGCAAGGACGGCGACCCCCAGAACACGTGGTCGGACGCGGCCATGCGTCAGTTGATCCACGCGGCGGAGGTCGCGTACGAACAGGACTGGCGCGACATGGTCACGGCGGTGACCGAAACGGCCCGGATCCTGCAGACATACGAGAATGCGGGCCGGGCCAACGATTCGGTGTCCTTCCTCGCGGACAGCTACGAAATCCTGTGCCTCATGGTGGGTGATCTTATCGTCGACAAAGTCCGTTCAGGCGTCATGCGCAAGTGGCGTGAGCGGCACGAGCAGGTCCTTGAAGACGTGGCGGCGGACGGCCTTGAACTTGTGCCGGACGAAGGCCCCGAGACGCTCGACGACGTCCAGGCAACTGCGCTCGAGCCTGCCGGCGAGGATTCGCCATTCGACACGGGCGCCTTCGACGAGCCGGAAGCGGCGCCGTCCGCTTCCAACTTGCCGAGCCTGGGCGACATCGCCATGCCCGATGACGATGAACCGGAAGAAGAGCCCATTGACGAGGCCCTTCTCGATCTGGAGTCGCCGGAACCGTTGGTCGAAGACGCGCCTGCCGACGCCTCTCCAATGCCCCCCGGCCTTGAAGACGCCAGCGACTTGGCGGGCGACAACGACTCGGACCTCGACGACATGGGAGACCTGGACGACGCGCTTCTTGCCGCCCAGGCAGGGGGCGCCCCTGCTCTGGACGAGACGGTCCTCGTGGGCGAAGCCATTCTCGATGAGGATGAGGGGGTCGCCCCGGAGGAAGTGCCGGGCACGCAGATGGCCGACATCCTTGACGCGCTCTGCGAGGGCTTGAAGCGCCTTGAGAAGAAGCCTGGCGGCGACATGCAGACGACGCACGCGGCCATGGAGGAGGCACTGGACCTTCTCCAACAGCAGGCGTCGGAGTGCAATCGCGACGACGCAGTCGAAGCCTGCCGCGCCATGAAGCACCTCTGCGATGGAGCGATTCTGGAGGAGAGGCCCTCCACAGACCGATTCTTCGAACTGGCTTACGCCTTCTGCGGCGCCTACGCTGCCGATGGCGAGGACGAAACCGGGACCGGCGCGGCCGACTGGGTGTCGGAATGCCGGGAGTTTGTAGATTCCTGGGCGGTGGAGCCCGAGGTGGCCACCACGCAGGAACCAGAGGTGGAGGACGTTGGTGAGGAGGCCTTCGAGGTGATTTCCGACGCCGTCCCCGAGGAGACTTCCTCCGATGCGTGGCCGCTTGAGCCCGAACCTGTCGCGGAGGCGGTCGTTCCGGCTCAGGACGCCGCGGAACCCGTTCCGACTGAGGAGGTGGCTATCCCCGACGTGGAGGACGAGCCCGTACCCGAGGCGGAGACACCGGCTGAAGTGATGGCGGACGACGGGTCGCCCCAGTACCTGCTCGAGACCGCGCGTAACGCCGCAACGCTCGGCAACGCGGCGGACGCCAAAGTCTTCGCGTTGCAGGCCGCCGCTGGAATCGCCCGGACCCAAGCGGACCAGGCTTCCCTGCGTGTTCAGGAAGCCGAGGCGCGGCTTCAAGAGGGCGCCCAGGCGATCGAACAGGTGCGCAGCGAGGTAGTCCAGGCTGAGAACGACGTGGGCGACGCCGAACAGACGGTAGCCGCGCGCGACGAGAACGTCCAGACGCAAACCGGTGAGGTCGCCTCGGCCGCGGAAGCGCTGGACGCGACTCAGCAGCGGCTGGACGATTTGGACGCGCAACTCCGTGAGCTTCAAGCCCGCCGGGACGAGGCTTCGACCGAACGCGAGGAACGGGATTCCGCGCTTGCCGACGCGCGGGAGCGGGAAACCGCGGCCCAGGAGGAGCGGGACAGGGAAGCCGAGATTGAGAAGCAGGCGCGCGTACGTCTCGAAGATGCTCGGCAACGAGTGAAGGGGCTTGAGCGCAGGCGAGCCGAGATCGAGTCAGCCATGGAGAAAGCGCGCGAACTGCTTACCCGTCAGCGGGCCTCCGTGGACGATATTGAGCGGACGATACAAGAGATTCAGAGTGCCGAGTCCGGGGATGGCGGGGACGGAAGCGAGTTGCTGTTCTGAGCCCAACGGGCCTACCATGTCCGCGGTGAACGTTAGGAAGAGTGCAAGTGCGACAGCGGGGTGAGATTGTCGGTGCGGTCGATCTGGGATCGCGAGCGATCCGCGTGGTGGTGGGCCGCCGGGAAGACGGCGGAGTCATCGAGATCGTGGGCTGCGGCACCGCGCCCGCCCACGGCTGCATCTCCCAAGGCGTGATCCAGGATCGCAGCGCCGCCCAACTGGCCCTGAAGCGTGCGTTGGACGCCGCGGAGAAGGAAGCGCGGGTGAAGGTTCACAGCCTGTTCTGTGGGGTGAACGGGAAGAACATCGAAACGTTCATCCGCGAAGGCCAGGCGCGCATGGACCGCGAGGTGGTCGAGGACTGTCACATGACCGAAGCGCGTGACATCGCTTCGCGCGACATTCTCGCCGCGGGCCAGAAGATCACATCGTCCATGACGGCGCAAGAATGGTACGTGGACGACATGCGCGTCATCGATCCCCTTGGGATCCGGGGCCAGATACTGAAGACGCGTGTTCACTTCGCCCGGATGCCCGCCGTGATCCAGGACAACATCCAGAGTTGCGTGGAAAGTCAGCACCGCGAACTGGAGGACATGATATTCACGCCGCTGGCGGCGTCGCTGGGATGCCTCACGCCCGAAGACATGGAACTGGGCGTGGCCGTGCTCGACATGGGCCGGAGTACAACGGGCCTCGCCGTGTACCGCGATCACCGGATTCTCGGGACCCACTCGTTCGAGTGGGGCGGGTACCACATCACGAGGGACGTGGCGGCCGGCCTGCAGGTGAGTTTCGAGGAAGCCGACGAACTGGTGCTGGAATACGGCGTGTCACTTGACGCCATCGAAGCCGAGTTCGGAGCGACGCGCGCAGATGATGAACTGGACGGCGGGACGGGACCCGTCTCGGCGGAACGTACGGCCCGTATCAAGCTGAAGACCGCGGTGCCTGGCGCGCCCGCCATTGTCGAGCGGAAGCAATTCGACCTGATCGTGTTTGAACGGGCGAAAGAACTCATGGTGAAGGTTCGTCAGCACTTGCACGCACGCGGTTTGAGCAAGAATCTTGTGCGGGGCGTGGTGCTTACGGGTGGCGCGAGCCTCATTCGAAACTACACGGCCCTTGCGGAGGCCGTATTCCAGGTTCCTTGTCGCGTGGGGCTTCCCACCGCGGTGGAAATTGTGCCCCATGCCGCGGAATCGCCGGAATTTTCGGCGGTCATCGGCACGGTGCGGCATGGGTTTGAACACCGGGCCGCCGTGAAGAATGGGCGCGCCGAATCGGGCGGATTGGCCGGCACCGTGTTCCGCCGCGGCGCCAGGTTCTTTCGGAAGTACTTCTTCTAGCAGTCTGTGTTTGAAACGTCCCGCGGCGGTCGCAGGGTGTAGGGCGCGCTGCTGGCCCGTACCTCTCGAACGGGCGACCAGGTGCACGTCCTCTTGGTAGCATCGTTGCCCCGCGGACGACATCGCAAGGGTTGGGCAGACTGGATCCGGGACTTCCGGTTGTTGCTGCCCCTTGGGCTGAGATACTCTCAGGCTGGGAGACAAGGATATGAAGCCTCCTAAGAAATTCACCGTTGTGCCGCGGTTGCCCGAGGCGTTGGCGGACCTTGCGTACCTCGCGCGCAATTTGCGCTGGTGCTGGGACCCCGAGGCCATCGAGCTGTTCTTTCGTATCGATAAGGACCTCTGGGTCGAGGGCCAGCAGAGCCCCGTGCGTCTGGTGGGATCGGTCACCCAGGAGCGCCTCCAGGAACTGGCCAACGACGAAGGGTATCTCGCCCAACTCGAGCGCGTGGCCGACCGGATGCGCGAATATGTTGCCACAAGCGATTGGCGCGAGAAGAACCCCGAAGCGCCAGCCGATTTCCAGGTGGCCTACCTGTCGGCCGAGTTCGGCCTCCACGAATCGATCGCCATCTATTCCGGAGGACTCGGCGTCTTGGCGGGCGATTTCCTGAAGGCGGTGAGCGACCTCGGGCTGCCCCTTGTCGGGGTCGGCCTACTCTACCGGGAGGGATACCACGAACAGTATCTCAACGCCGACGGTTGGCAACAGGAGCGGTACCCGCAGAACGACTTCTACCATCTTCCTATCGAGCTTGTCTGCGACGACGAAGGCGATCAGATCGCGGTTGAGGTCGACTGCATCGACCACCCGGTAAAAGTCCGGGTGTGGCGGTGCGACGTCGGCAGGGTTCCGCTGTATCTCCTCGATTGCGATTTCGCCGAAAACGACCAGGACGACCGGGAGATCACCGCCCGCCTCTATGGCGGCGACCTGGACATGCGCATCCGTCAAGAAATCGTGCTGGGCATGGGCGGTGTGCGTGCGTTGGCCGCGCTGGGGATACGCCCCACGGTCTATCACATGAACGAGGGGCACAGCGCATTCCTGACGCTCGAACGCATGCGACGGATGATGAAGGACGAGCAACTCGACCTGGCAAGCGCCGTCGAATCGGTGAAGGCCTCGAGTGTGTTCACGACGCACACGCCCGTGCCCGCCGGAAACGACATGTTTCCGCCTCAGATGATCGAGACGTATCTTGGGCGATTCGCGGAGACCACCGGTATTGCCATGGACGATCTGCTGACGCTGGGGCGGCAGGATCCAGAGGACGCGCGTGAACCGTTCTGCATGACCGTGCTCGCGTTGCGGCTGTCGGCCGCGGCGAACGGCGTGAGCAAGTTGCACGGGAAAGTGGCGCGGGGCATGTGGGCGCGTACATGGCCCGAGGTGCCCGAGGACGAGGTCCCCATCACGTCGATCACCAACGGTGTCCATACCCGATTCTGGGTATCCCGCGATCTGGCCAGCCTGTACGACCGCTACCTGGGGCCAGCTTGGGCCACCAACGCGTCGGATCAAGAACTATGGAACCGCATCGACGACATCCCGGACGCGGAACTGTGGCGCACACACGAGCGTCGGCGCGAGCGCCTCGTCGATTTCGCGAGGCGCCGTCTCGAACGGTCCCTCAGACACCGCGGAGCGCCCATGACGGAGATCGAAGCGGCCCACGAGGTCCTCGATCCCGAAGCGCTCACCATTGGATTCGCCCGCCGGTTTGCCACGTACAAACGGGCCAACCTGTTCCTGATGGATCCCGACCGGTTGTTGCGACTCTTGTCCGACACCGATCGGCGGCTTCAGTTCATCATCGCGGGCAAAGCGCACCCTGCCGACACCCAAGGCAAGGAGCTCATCCGCAACATCGTCCACTTCATCCGCCGCTACGAAGTGCGCGGAAGCGTGATCTACATCGAAGACTATGATATGAACGTGGCCCGCTACATGGTGCAGGGCGTTGACTGCTGGCTCAACACGCCGCGCCGCCCACTCGAGGCCAGCGGCACCAGTGGGATGAAGGCGGCCGCCAACGGTGGACTCAACATCAGCATCCCGGACGGGTGGTGGTGCGAGGCAATGGGACTCGGCGAGAACGGGTGGAGCATCGGGCGCGGCGAGACCTACGCCAACCCCGACGAACAGGATGTCGTGGAAAGCGAGGCCCTCTACGAGCTTCTCGAGCGCGAGATCGTTCCCACCTTCTACGACCGGACACGCGACGGCGTTCCGCGCCGATGGATCGGGCGCATGAAATCCGCTATCCGCACGATCTGCCCCGAGTTCAACACTCAGCGAATGGTGCAGGAATACGCCGACCGGTTCTATCTCCCCGCCACCGTCCGGCGCGCCACACTGCGGGCCGACAACCGCGCCCGGGCACGTGCGTTGGCGGAATGGAAACGAAGGGTGCGGGATTCCTGGGACCGCGTGCGCGTCGTGAAGCTGGAATCGGGAGCCACGCAGGGTCTCTTGTATGGCACCACCCTGGAAGTGGAGGTCGAGGTGGCTCTCGCCGGGTTGACCGAGGACGATGTGACAGTTGAAGTGTACTACGGGGCGCTGGATCGGCACGACCGGATACAGAACGGAAGACCCGTGCCCATGGTCTTCGTGGAGACGACGGGTGACGACACCCATCGGTTCCGAGGCGCTATTCCCTGCGACAAGACCGGCGAGCTGGGATTCACCTGCAGAGTAGTGCCGAGTCACGAGGATCTTGCCCACAAGCACGAAACCCACCTGATCACGTGGGCCTGATGTCGACCGTTGCTTTCGTGAGGGCGTGCCAAGTATAGTTCCCTGACGCGCAAGAGGGCTTGGATGCCGCGTTGATGCGGCTGCAGGATAGGTGTCCGATGATTATTGTAATGGAATCGCGTGATCGAGCCGATGTCGATCACGTCATTGAGAAAATCGTTCAACTGGGGTACACGCCCCACATCATCGAAGGCGTCGAGCGCACCGTCATCGGCGCCGTCGGCGATGAACGCGGCAAGATGCGACTGCAGGCGCTGGAGTCCATGCCAGGCGTCGAGCGGGTCGTCCCCATTCTCAAGCCCTTCAAGCTCGCCGGCCGCGAGTTGAAGCACGAAGACTCCGTGATCGAAGTGGGGTCCGCGGCTATAGGAGGCACCCGATTCTGCGTGGTGGCCGGGCCGTGCTCCGTGGAGAGCTTGGATCAGATCGTGGAGACGGCCCACGTCGTGAAGGGCGCCGGGGCAACGCTGCTCCGGGGAGGCGCGTACAAGCCGCGCACCTCGCCCTACAGCTTCCAGGGCCTCGAAGAAGAGGGGCTTCATATGCTCCAGGAAGCCCGGAGTCAGACCGGCCTTCCTTTCGTCACGGAAGTCATGACGCCGGAACAGGTTGACTTGGTCGAGGAGCACGCCGACATGCTCCAGATCGGGGCGCGCAACATGCAGAACTTCGGGCTGCTGAAGCAGGTGGGCCGTTGTTCAAAGCCGGTGTTTCTCAAGCGCGGAATGATGTCGACCGTCAGCGAGTTGCTCATGTCCGCCGAGTACGTCATGTCCGAGGGCAACAAAGACGTGATTCTGTGCGAACGGGGCATCCGCACCTTCGAAACCGAGACGCGGAACACGCTGGATCTCAGCGCGGTGCCCGCACTGAAGAAGTTGACGCACCTGCCCGTGGTCGTCGATCCGAGCCACGGCACGGGGAGATGGGACTTGGTGGCCCCCATGGCGATGGCCGCCGTGGCCGCGGGCGCCGACGGTCTCATGATCGAGGTCCATCCGCATCCCGAGGATGCGTTTTCGGATGGACCCCAGTCGTTGAAGCCAAACCGATTCGAACAACTGATGAATGACCTTGCACCACTGCTGAAAGTGGTTGGAAAGACGATTTAAGAGCTATGTCTGAACAGGAAGTCCTTGACCAGAACGCAGATCTCGAGCCCGTAGAGTCGTTGGGACGCGAGGAGACGCTCCTCGCGCTTCATGCGCTGCTCTTCGCCAGCGACCGTCCCGTGAGCGCGGGACGGCTCGCCGAAGCGTTGGGCGATGCGGACCCCGACGTAGTGGCCACGCTGCTGCTGGAGTTGCACGATCAACTTGAGGAGCAGAACGCGCCCTACGAACTGCGCGAGATCGCCGGGGGATACCAATTCACCACCAGGGCCGCGTTCGCGCCCTTCATCCGGCGCATGCTCCAGATCAAGAAGCGGAACCGCCTGTCGAAGTCGGCTATCGAAACGCTTGCCATCGTGGCCTACAAACAGCCTACGACCCGTAGCGAAGTGGAGTCGATTCGCGGCGTGAGCGTGTCGCATGCCTTCGACGTTCTGCAGGAGAAACGGATGATCAAGGTGTCCGGTGTAGCCGAGACACCGGGCAGGCCCAAGCTCTTCCGCACCACGGATGAGTTCCTGGCGCATTTCGGACTGAAGAACCTCAAAGAACTCCCCAGCGTTGACGAATTGCGTGAGTTGAGTTAGGCAATGGAGCGGCTCCAGAAATTCATGGCGGCATGCGGTGTGGCGTCCCGCCGCGAATCCGAGGCCCTCATCGCGGCTGGGTCCGTCACGGTCAATGGCGAACCCGCTCACGTTGGTCAATCCATCGATCCGGCCGCGGACAAGGTGCTTGTCAACGGGCAGCCGGTCTCTCAAGACGAGAAGGTGTATCTCGTTCTCAACAAACCGCGAGGCGTCGTCACCAGCGCCAAGGATACGCACAACCGCCGGACGGTTCTCGATTGCATCAAGGGAGTCGATGCGCGTGTGTTTCCCGTGGGCCGCCTGGACCTGGATGTCGAGGGGGCTCTCCTGCTGACCAACGACGGCGAACTGGCGTTCGGGCTGACCCATCCCCGGTTCATGATCGACAAGGTCTACCAGGTCAGGGTTGAGGGGGTGATGGATTCCGCCACGGCAAGTCACCTGACAAGTGGCGTGCTTCTGGAAGATGGCGTCACCGCGCCCGCGAAGGTGTCCATCATGGAGCATGGCCCCGAAACCACCCTGGTGCGTCTCACCCTGCACGAAGGCCGCAAACGCGAGGTCAAGCGCATGTGCGCGGCTGTAGGGCATCCTGTCCGGGCGCTTCGGCGGGTGTCCGTCGCCAACGTGAATGTCGAAGGATTGAAACCCGGTCAGTGGCGCCATCTGAACACCGAAGAGGTTCAACGTCTTCGCGAAGCCGTCGGGCTTCCAGGCTGAGGCCCGCGCCCTGTAGCGGCCCTTACTTGGTGACGAAGTACCGCTTCCCCTGCACTTCGATCCCCACACCCTTCACATCAACGCCAAGCAGGATCGCGTCGGTTCTGGGGATGCAGTCGCCCACGTACACCTTCTTGTAGTTGATCAGCGCCCAGGGCCGCACCGCGGACCTCACACTACCGGTGAGGTTGACCGAGATGGGCGGGAGCCCCAAGTCAATCCGTATCCGCTCCGTCAGGAACGGGAGCTGCGTGACATTGAGCGGCTTGTCCGGCTCAACGCGCTTGACAGGTTCAGCAGGGGTGTCTACCTTCGGCTTGGGGGTCGTTGTCGTAGCGGCGGGCTTGGGGTCCGTGGACGTTGCTACAACCGGCTCGTCGATCTTCGCCAACTGGACGGGCTCTGGTGGGGGCGTTGTTGGCGCGTGCGCCGATTCGACGGTCGCTTCGACGGGCACCGGAACCGGTCTGACAGGTGCGGGAGCGGTGTTGACGGGATGCTCTGCCGCTTGTTCAGCAGGCTTCGTCTCAAGCGTCGCATCGGGTTTGGGCCCCGGCAGCGCCGTGGTTTCGACGGGCTGCTTCTCCGATACCGGCTTGACGTCGTCCGGGCCCGATTGCTCTACCGTCTCGACCGGTACCGGCGCGACGTTGTCCAGACTCGGCTGCTCAACCGTCTCGGTAGGTTTCGGCGTCGTGGGCAGCGGCGCGGTCGGTCCCGGATCGGCAGGAATCTCCAACGGAGAGCTCTCAGTCGACAGGGGCTCTCCCGGCAGGTTCGGCGACGGATCTTCCAGCACTGGCGGCGGCGCTACTTCCTGCGGACGAGACTCGGCTATCGGTGCGGGAGGTGCGGTGGGCTCAGGAGGGGGGGTGGGCGACTGGCCGTTGCCCGCAAGCTGAGGGCCCGGTCCCGCCGCGGTGCGTGCTACGACAAACGACACACCCACGGACACCACGATGAGAACGCCCACAAGGGCCAGCCCACCCGCAGCAAGCGTAACCGGCGTCAGCCGAATCGTCATACCTCGACCTGGGGCATGACGGCCAATGAGTTCGTGTTCCGCCGTGGCGTCGTCAAGATCGCCTTCGGCCGCGGCGACATGGGCGGCCTTGTCGCGCTCGACCTTTCTAAGGGCATCGAGGATGGAACTCATTCTGGTTGTTCCCCGGACGACGTGGCTTCAGTACTCGGTACGGGGGTTGGGGGAAGCGTCTCGCTCACAACAAGCGTCTCTCCTTCGGTGGCCGGGACCACGGGGGCCGGAGGTGCCGCAGGAGTCACCGGTTCTACCACTGCCGCCTCGTCTGTTTCCGGGGCTGTCGGGGCCGACTCCGCCTCGTCAGACTCCGGCGCAGGCGCTTCGGCGGGTTCGTTCACGGCTTGGACAGCCTCGCCCACGGCTTCCGCGGGCTCGTCTTGCGCCGGGGCCGGTTCGTCGATCCCAGCGAGGGAAGGCGTTTCCACTGCGGGAGACCAGCTGCACAGGACCATTCGGGTCTGCCGGCCTGCTACGCCGTCTGCGTTCAGTCCCGTGTCCATTTGGAGTCGCCGCACGGCGGCCACGGTCATCTCATCGTATACGCCTGTGGCTTCGCCGTCAAACCGGCCCGCATCGCCGAGCCGTTCTTGCAGGCCTCGGACGGCTCCGGATTTCATGCCCTGACGAAGTACGCCGGCGTTGGGCGTGGGGTCGCGCCAGAGCGCCAACGCCTGGTTCAGGTACCGCTTCTCAAACTCACTGCGCGGAACCAACACCGATTCTCCGACTCCTGTGGTGAACCGCACCGAGTCATCGTCGACCTCCACCAGGGCAACCCACACTGCCCGGCGGCTGCCGGCGATCTTCGTCAGCACCGGCAGGTCGAGGGTGACCAACTGGTCCAAGGTCGGGAAGAAGGCCTCGTGGCTCAGACCGTTCTGACGCGCGAACGCGGCAAGCCCAGCCAGAGAATCGCTTTCGGGATAGTCCCCTTGCAGGGGCACCTGCCACCGGCGCAGCACTTCGACCGCGGCGGCGTTGCTCGAGAGAACCGGCTCGAGGTCGTCGACCAGGTCCTTGACGTCCGGCGCGGACGCAACTGCGTCGGCAACGCTTTCCGAAGGAGCGGGATTCATCTCGGGAGGCGTCACGGCCGGACTCGAGTCGTTGGCCGCAGTCTCGGCCGCGGGGTCGAGGGGTGGCGGTGCGGTCGGCTCCGGAACGTCCGTGCGTACACGGAGCGGCGGCACAGTGGCTGGCATCGCCGTGACGTGGTCCACGAGGTACTTGCCGCCGACCAACAGAAGAATCGCGACCGCGATGACCGTGGGATTCGGGAGAAACGCCGCCCACTTGATCGCACGGCGCCTGCGGCGCTGGACGCTGTCGCCACGGACTTCGTGAGCGGCACGCTTGGCGATGGCCTTGCTGATCTCGTGGGTCTCCTGGGTATAGCCAATCAGGAGCGAACGGTCGCAGATGGCATTGATGACCCGGGGCACGCCGCCCGACTTGCGGAATACGAACTTCACGGCGCCTCGCGTGAACTGCACCTTGCGCCGTCCGCCTGCAACCCGAAGCCGGTAGGCGATGTACTGGAGGGTTTCCGACTCGTCGAGCGGCTTCAAGTGATACCGGGCAGTGATCCGTTGGTCCAATTGACGCAATTCATCTAGAGACAGCAGTTCGTTCAACTCGGGTTGGCCGATGAGAACGATTTGCAGAAGCTTCTGGGTTTCCGTTTCGAGATTGGACAGCATGCGAATCTGCTCGAGAACCGAAGGGGTCAGGTTTTGCGCCTCGTCAATGACCAGGACGCAATTCTTGCCCTTCGAATTTCGTTCCAACAGATACGCATTCAGTTCGTCGATGAGGCCCTTCACAGACTGGGCACGCGTCTCCATCCCGAAGTCTTCGTTGATCTTACGAAGAAGCTCGTCCGGCGACAGGCTGGGGTTGAAGATGAAGGCCACTTCCGTATCAGGGTCGAGTTGGCTCAGCAGCGTTCGACATATGGTCGTCTTGCCCGTGCCGATCTCACCGCTGACGAGTATGAACCCGCTCCGATTCTTGATGCCGAACAGGAGGTGTGCAAAGGCCTCCTTGTGTTTCTCGCTGAGATACAAGAAACGGGGGTCCGGCGTCAGATTGAATGGCTTTTCCGTGAGCCCGTAGAATGCCTCGTACATAGTCACCCCAATTGACGGCCGTCAGAAATGGATCGGGCCGATTAACAGTTGACAAAAAAGGATAGCATCTACCCCCTATCGTGTCAACGCGACTGGAGTTGCGGTCGGGGGGAGGATCGTACAAACCGCGTGGTCCGCCTGAAGTAGACAAGCTCACAGGTGAGGCCGCGGCAACCGAGGAGCGCGCCGTGATGAAGCCATGCCGCTTAGTTGTTCTCGCATTGGTGATTGCCGGGTGTGCACGAACGACCGTGCGAGAGACCCTGTCGCCGTATCAGGGCGAGCCGCAGGAAGGGCTCACTGCCGTCACCTTCGACGGCGAGCGGTTCGAGTCGCCCGGCATGCCGCCCGTGCCGCGTCACGAGGTCCAGCAGGTGACCTTCTCGTCCGAGGAACAGACCACGGCCGGCGAAGCCGTGAAGGAAGCGGTTCCCGCGCTATCGGAGCTGGCCGCGAGTGTCGTGGGCCGGGGCCGGGAGGCTGCGGGCACGTATCCGGGTGTGCCAGGTGTCATTCTACTGGACGACGGCTCCTTCACGTATCGCGCCGACGGCACGTCTACATACCGCTATCACTTCGCCGGGCTCATCCTGAAGGAGGAAGCCAAGACCTGGGCTCAGATTGCCACCGGTTTCACAGAGGGCCGTAGCCGGGTGCGCCTCTTGTTCGCGCGGGCCGTGTCGCCGGACGGCGAAGTGACGTCGCTCTCCCAGGATGCCTTGACCGTGAGCAGTCCATCCGAGGCGATGCGGTTTTTCAACCCCAACCGGAAGGTTCTGTCGGGCGTCATCCCGGGAGTGGACGTGGGATCGATCATCGAGTACGCCTACGAGTCCGACCAGTACAACCCCGAGGATCCTCGCCTCTTCTTCCCGGGCTACTACTTCCAGGGCAAGGAACCGGTGGTTCTGTCGCGGGTGTACGTGGAAGTGCCTGCCGAGACAACCTTCAACTACGTGACGCGCAACTTCCCGGACGGCATTGCGAGCGATCCCCTTGTCGCGGAGAAGGACGGCGTCAAGCGGTACGTGTGGACGGTTGAAGACATGCCGCCGCTGGTGTCCGAGGCCATGATGCCGCCCCAGCGGGACGTGGCGCCCATGATGGACGGTTCGGTGTTCGACAGCTTCGACGATGTGTTTGCCCTGCAATGCGATCTGCAGACGGCGCGCATCAAATTGACCCCTGAGATTCAGGCCATGGTCGGCGAGTTGGTCGCCGGGGCCGAGACCGTGGACGAGAAGATCGCGCGCATCTACTACTGGGTCCAGACCAATACGCGCTATGTGTCCATCAAGGGCAGCCTCGGTGCTGGATGGTCCGGACACACGGCCCAGGAAACCTTCGACAATCGCTACGGCGACTGTACCGACAAGGCCATCCTGTTCGCGACCATGTGCGAAGCCATCGGCGTGACAAGCTACCCCATCATTCTGATGACCAACGACGCGGGCACCGGGGTCACCGAGATCCCCACGCTCGACGGCAACCATTGCATCAGCGAGGTCGTGCTTGAGGACGGGCGGAGTTTCTACCTGGATGCGACGGCCCAGAATTACCGGTATCCCTACTTCCGCGCCGACGACCATGGCGCCTTTGCATGCAACGCCATCCGAGGCGACGTCCGCACGATCCCGGTGCCGCCGCCCGAAGACAATCGACGGCTGTCGCGCCTCGACCTTGCGCTGTCGCCGAAGGGTGATGTCAGCGTGCGCACACGCAATGAGTACAACGGAAACATCGAAGCGGGGGTACGCGGGTTCTGGAAGCAGGTCCGCGAGGACAACCGAAAGATGCGGATGTCCAGCTATGTGAACTCGATTAGCCCCGGCGCGGTTCTTGAAGACTTCGCGCTGAGCGATCTGAACGACCTGGGGCAACAGTTGGTGATGACAATCGATTACCAACTCCCCGGTCACGCCGTTCGCGCGCGGGACCTCATGTATATGCGTATGCCCACGCTGGAGCGGCGGTTCTCGGAAGCGGCCCTCGAGTCGCGCCGGTATCCAATCCAATACACCACCACCGAGGAACGTATTCTTGAGATGGACCTGAAACTGCCGCCGGGATACCGCGTCCGATGGGCGCCACCGCCGCTGGAGATTGCCAGCCCCTACCTCGAGTACAGTGCCGCCTACGAAACGGAGGGCGAAACGGTCCGTTTCCGTGAGACCTATCGACGGCTGAAACGCATCGTGCCCGTTGAGGACTACGCGCAGTACCGCGACCATCTGCGGACCATCGCGGCATTCACGAAGAAAGAACTCTTCGTCACGGAGGGGAGGTAAGCCATGAAACGCTTCACAAAACTGACCGTCGCGATAGCGCTTGTCACGCTCGCATCCATCGCATGGGGCGATACCCTCTACCTGCGCGATGGCGAACAAGTCGAGGGGCAATTGACTCGGATGACCGACCGGAAGGTCCGATTCGAGGGAGCCGATGGCAAGGTGACGATCGACAAAGCTGACCTGGTGAAGATCCAGTTGCAGCGTGCGAGAGCGTTTGACGATGTCGCCTCGGTAGACCAGATCGTCGATCCCGACCTGAAGCGGTGCGTCGAGCAGCAGCCGAGCGACCAGGACTACCCTGCCGCCGGGTCGGTGGTACTGCTTGCGCGTGTCACCTACGACTGCACCGAACCGGGCATCGTGAAGGAGACCGTGCGCCGCATCGTGAAGGTGCTGCGGCAACGCGGCGAGAATGTGGCCAGCCAGAATGTCTGGTACTTCGAGGACACGGACACGCCCGAGATCGATTTCGCGCTTACGGTGACGCCCGATGGCCGCGTATTGCATCTTAACGACGCAGCGTTGAAGAACGAGGTCATGCACACGCGTCTGCCCGACTACCGCCGGTTGGCGCGGTTCCGCTTCGCGTCGAAAGAACCCCGGCCGGGCAGCATCCTCGACATGCAATACACCGTGGTGCGCAAGCGGGGCGGCGCGCTGGAGCCATTCTACGTTGAAGCCCAGTTCCGCGGGGGAGAACCCATTGTTGAGAAGGAAGTCCACGTCGTGGTGAATCAGTCGCGCGAGGACACGATCGCGTGGGCTCTGTCCGGTCCCAACGTTGTGCGTGAAGGTCGGGAAGTCGACGGCGACGCGGTTCATCTTTCGTGGACGCTTAGCGAACCTCAGCAGGGCGTCGTGCCCGAACCTCTGATGCCGCCAAGGGGCCAGTTCGTGCCTGTCCTGGCGCTTGGGGAGGCTGCGTCCTACGAAGACCTCGCTGGCGTCTACGCTCGCACGCTCGCGGAGTTGCCGGAATTGCCCGATGACCTGGTAGCCAAAGCGAAGGAACTGGGGAAACCCGGGGCTATCTATGGGTTCGTGGCCCGCGGCATCCGCACCGCGCCCGTTCCGCACACGAGCTTCCGCTTCGCGCCCTACACCCCCGCCGCAACGTTCCAGCGGGGCATCGCCAATGAACTGGACAAGAACGTCCTGTTTCGCGCCATGCTGCACGCCATAGGCGTGGAATCGGACCTCGCGTTTGTGCGTCCCCGTCCGGCCGGGCCGCTGATGCCGGATGTGCCTTCGCTGAAGGCGTTCCGACGATGCGCCCTGCGCCTACCCTCGGGACGGTTTGTGACGACGGCCAGCGACCGGCTGCCCTTTGGCACACTTCCGGGCGAACTGCAAGGGACCCAGGCCTTGGTTGTCGCCGAGGACGCGACGGGCGGTCTGGCCACGACGCAGGCGACGGCGCCCGCGGACGACCTCGACCTCACGCGGTTTGAGGGGGCGCTGGCGGCGGACGGTTCGCTGTCGCTGACGGTTACGTACAGCGGCACGGGGAACGCGGTGGCGTGGATGCGCGGCTTGAAGGACCTGGACGAACAGCAACTGACCAACCAACTGCGCCAGTTCGCGGGCTATCTGCACCCGGCCACCCGGTTGGCCGAGCATCGGACCACGAATCTAGGGGACCTGACCGAACCGCCCGCTATCACGCTTGTCTGCGAGATTCCCGGGTACGCATCGACCGCGGGGGAAGATCTGATGCTTTTCACGCTCCCGTCCCTCTACTACGACGCGAGCGACGTTGGGCGGCCTCGTCGAGCCTACGACCTGTTTTGGCCGCATGTCGGGCGAACGGCCACGACCGGGCATATCGCGTTGCCCGACGGGTTCACGGTGTACTCGGCGCCCGACCCCGTGGCCATCGACACGGCCGTGGCGTCGTATAGAGCCAAGGTGACGATTGACGACGGTATCGGGTTCAACGATGCCTACGACCTGAAGGTCGCGGCAGCTCCCAAAGACGCTTATGGCGAGTACAAGGCGTGCAAGGAACAGCGCGCGCGTCTGCCGAGACAACGAATTATCCTGACACGGGGCAAGTAGTCACGAGGGCCGAAACGCCTACTCAGTCCGCGCCCGTTTGCGGCGTGCGATCTGATCCATGCGCCCCTTGGTGGCAGCGCGGGTGAGGGCGCGCAGGGTGCGCGGGAAGTGGCGGCTGAGAAGGACGGCCAGTTTGCCGTGCAGCGTGATGACCGCTTCGGGTTTGCGCTTGTGGATGGCGCGCACCATGTGGCGTGCGGCGGTTGCGCGTGGCATGACCAGCCACGCGGGGGCCGAATCGGACCGACCCTCGTGGAACTGACCTTTGTTGTCGGTCATTCGGAAGTCGCTCTCGATAAGGCCCGGCTCAATGCATGTCACCGACACGCCGTCCTCGGCGAGTTCGTAATACAACGAATCGGCGATGCCGCACACGGCGAACTTGCTGGCGCAGTAGGGGGCCGTGGTTGGCGCACCGACCCGTCCCATTACGCTCGAAACCAGCGCCAAACGGCCTTTGGACGCCTTCAGATGGGGCAAGGTTGCGTACACCGTGTGGACGAGGCCGAATACGTTGGTTTCGAATTGGCGGCGCCAATCGTTGGCCGTAATCTGATCCAGCAAACCCGTCACGCCGAACCCCGCGTTGGCCACGACGACGTCCAGACCGCCGAATGCCTCCACCGCTTGGGCAACGGCCGCCTCAAGGCTCTCCTGACTCGTCACGTCGCAGCACAGGGCCAAGGCTTCACCGCCTGCCGATTCGATCTGCTCCTTCACCGAAGCAAGCCGCTCCTCACGGCGCGCTGCCAGTGCCACGCGCGCGCCCTGGCGTGCGAACTCCACCGCGACGGCTTCGCCAATTCCCGCCGACGCGCCCGTGATGAATACGCGGCTGCCATCGAACCGTCTTGCCATCGTTCGTCCAATCCCTTCCGTGCTCAGTGGCGTTGTCAGCCCTGCTCAATGCGCTTCATCAGCGCTTCCGTGAAGTCGTCGGTACCCGCCTGCCCTCCAATGTCGCGCGTGATTTCGGAGGGGTTCCCTTCGGACAGCACGGCGTCGTAGGCCTGCTTGATCCGATCGGCTGCCTTCGTCTCGCCGATGTGGTTCAGCATCATCACACCGCTCATGATGAGGGCAAGGGGGTTTGCCAGCCCCTTTCCGGCCAAGTCGGGCGCGCTGCCGTGAACCGCCTCAAACACCGCACATCCGTCACCGATGTTGGACCCCGGCACGACCCCCAATCCGCCCACCAGGCCCGCGCACAGGTCGCTGATCACGTCGCCGTACAGGTTCTCCAACAACAGCACGTCGAACTGCGACGGGTCGCGCACGAGCTGCATGCATCCATTGTCGATGATGAGTTCATCGTACTCGATATCCGAATAATCCGCCTCGTTCACGCGCCGCGCACATTCGAGGAACAGTCCATCCGATTTCTTCATGATGTTGGCTTTGTGAAACACGGTGACTTTGCGGCGACCCCGTTCGCGGGCGTAGTTGAAGGCGAACCGCGCGATGCGTTCGCACGCGGTCCGAGTGGCGATCTTGAGACTCTGCACGACGCCATCGGTGATTTCGTTCTCGATACCCGAGTAGAGGCCCTCGGTGTTCTCGCGGACCACGACGATCTCGACGTCGTCATAGCGTGTCTTGACGCCCGGCATGGAACGCACCGGGCGCACGGCGGCATAGAGATTGAGGCGTTTGCGCAAGGCCACGTTCACGCTGGTGAACCCCGTGCCGATGGGCGTGGTGACCGGACCCTTGAGGGCGACCCTGTGCGCTTCGATAGCGGCCACCGTGTCGTCGGGAAGCACGTTCCCATGTTCCTCGAGAGCCGAGGCGCCGGCAGGCAATTTCACCCACGTGATGTCCGGACCGGACGCATCGATGACGCGTTGGGTGGCCGTGGCCACTTCCGGACCGATTCCGTCGCCGGGGATTAGGCAGATGGTATGTGACACGGTACAAACGCCTTTCAAAGGTTGCTCGGGTTGCGGGCTGTTTTCGCCCTTAGCATCGAGGCCAGAGGCATCTTCGAGGGAACGCATCCGCGTGCCCGCTCCATTTCGAGGCCCGTCACGCCATGCCGTACTCTGCGCGAAGCTGCGCCACCAGTTCCGCCACGGGCACGGTTTCGTGAATGGTCTGTACGCCCTGCCCGGCGCTCCACACGTCGCGCCACGCTTTCATTTCGTCCTCGGAGGCATGGAGGTCCGGCGGTTTGCCTTTCCCCTCCTCGATGGCCGTAGCGTCGAATCCGGCCTGCTCGAGACTGGCACGCAGGAAACTCGCCGGGACGCCGCTCACCACGGGCGTATGCACGATGTCGGCCGCGCCGCTTTCGCAAACCATGGCTTTGTACGCATCCGGTGCGGCGCTCTCCACGGTCGGGATGAATCGTGTGCCGAGATAGGCGAAATCGGCCCCTAGCGCTTCGCAGGCGCGAATGGCGCGGCCGTCCGAGATGCATCCCGCCAACAGAACGATGCCGTGGAAGAATTCTCGGACCGCCGCCGTAAAAGCGAACGGATTCAAGTGACCGGCATGGCCGCCGGCCCCGGCGCACACCAGAATGAGACCGTCAACGCCGCATGCCGCGGCTTTGCGAGCGTGGTCGATGCTGGCCACGTCGGAGATGACGATCCCGCCGTACCCGTGTACGGCCTCGGCGACGTCGGTGGGCTTGCCCAAGCTCGTGATGACCAGCGGCGCCTGATACTTCACGCACAGTTCCAGGTCCGCCGCCACACGGGGATTGGTCCGGTGCATGATGAGATTGACGCCGTAGGGAGCGACCACGGCATCCGGGTGATCGTGTCGGTGCCGGTCGAGGGTGTCGGTCGTGTCGCGAAGCATGGCTTCAAAGTCGTCCGACGTGCGGCCGTTCAGCGTCGGGAATGTCCCAATTACTCCGTTGATGCACGTGGCAGTGACCAGTTCCACGCCCGACACGAGAAACATAGGCGCGACCACGACGGGGATCGTCGTCTGGGAGCGAAGTCGTTCGGCCGGTGACATGGTGCATTTCCTCCGCGTGGGGCGGGTGTGTCCCTCAGGGCAAGGGCCCGCATTTCTTGCGTAGCTTACTCCATTCTGGTACCAAAGTGTAGCCTCGGAGCCCATGACTCCACCAACATGGAGATGTGTCAATGCTATTCCGCCGACAGACAGTCGTCCTCGCTGTCCTTCTCGCCGTAGCCGCTTCGGCTCACGGTGCGCCGCGCACGCTGACGCCCCAGGAGCTTGGCAACCTCGAAGCCAACTGCGCCCGGTATCCTGAGGCCGCGGCGTTGAGGGAACGCCTTGTTGCAGCGCCCGACAAGCGGCTCTTGGAGGCCACCGACGAATGGCTGATCGATTTTCTTCCGGAACCCCATGGGAAGCGCACCCTGTTCGTTCTCGACAACGACATCACCTATGGGTGTCCCATCCACGGCGGCGGACGCTACGTGTTTAAGGGTAGCGCCGACCCGTTTCGCCCCTACCAACTCAAGTGTAGTATCGGGCGAGAGACCTATCCCAATGCCGACTTTCCCGAATCGGGCACACTGGAATCCTCTTGGGACGAGCAGGGGTGGCTCGATACGCGCGAAACTGTAGACGGAATACCCAATCCCACGTTCGGCATGCGCTACTACTGGAACGCCCACTACGCCTATTGGGGACGCTGGATGAGACTGGCGCCCTTCATGCAGGACTTGGCCATCGCGCACTTTCTGGTGGAGGACGGCGACCCCGTCCGCGAGAAGGCCGGACATGCGGCCGCTGTCCTCTTGCTGCGCCTGACCGCAGTGTTCCCCGAGATGCGGCGAGAGGACTTCGATTCCACCGAATGGGTCCAGGGATTTCCCTACGTGGTTCGCATCATGGATTACGTGTGGGAGCCGGGCCACACCGACCGCTACGCTCGTTCCTACGATCTGGTGCGCGAGCACATCTTGTCGGACGAATCGCTGCTTCGTTTGGACTACGCGCGCACCGGCACGGCCTGGGGCGACGACCCCGGGAACGATCTCGACGGGGACGGGAGCGTCACCACGGCCGATCTCTGCCTGTGGGTCGAGAACGACCTGCTTCGCGAATACGGACGACTGTACGCGGCGATACCGCCTTCCTTCGGAAACGCCACCATGGTGCATCAGCGTACCATGTGCCAGTTGGCCATCATCCTGGACGATGCGAGCCTGTACGAGCAGGCGCGCGCCACGTTGGTCGATCATATCGCCACCAACTGGTTCACCAACGACGGCGCCTACTACGAAGGTTCGCCCCCGGGTTACGGATTGATGGGCATCCGCGCCCTTCGCGATTCGGTCACCTTGCTTCGGCGGTTCGATCCTGACCTTACAGTTCCCCGCGTCGTGACCGGGTATCATCACACTCCGTCGATAACGTGTCTTGATGCCGTGGTCCCCAATCCCGACGACGCTATGGGCGTGACACTCGGGAAATACACGGGGCGGCCTCGGTTCCGCACAGGCGACTATGTTCGCGCCTTCTTTGAATACGGCGATCCCCGTCTGCTTCGCCCTGTTGTATTGGCTGGCGCCGCCGACGGAACCGTCGCTTTTGACGCTTACACCGACCTGTTCACGGGACTCGGTGAGGAGAACCAGAAGACCCTCGACGCCGCTCTCGACGCGTTCCGCTTGGAGCGTCTGCCGACCGCCGTCACGCGGTCGGGGTACGCCACACTGCGAGGCGGCGCCGACACCGATCCTTTCGATCTGTTTGTGACCTTCGACGGGTACGGCGGCAGCCATAGCCACTACGACGCGCTCAGTGCATTGATCTACGGCTACGGGTACGCCCTCGTGCCCGATATCGGCTACCCAGACGACCTCCTCGCGCCGGCGCGCAAGGACTGGGTGTCCCACACCCTGGCCCATTGGAGCGTCACCATCGACCGCACGGCCATTGACACGGACTTCGAGCGGTCGCATCTACGCCTTCTTGCCGACTTGCCGGGGTTCAAGGCCATTGGGTTGGAGGCGCCCTCGGCCTACAAGGAACGTGCAAGCCTTTATCGCCGCGTTCTCCTGTTCATCGACCGGCCCGGCAGCGAGCCGCCTGTCGCGGTAGACCTCTTCGACGTCGACGGCGGGCACGAGCATCTGTACAGCTTCCACGGCGCCGCGCGGGAGGGCGTCGCCAACGCGTCGGTATTGGGAGCGACCATGAGTTCCGCGTCCGAACACGAAACCCTCCAGGGCATGTGGCACGGGGCGTCGGTTCCCTACGGTGACCCCTTGGAGGACAGCGACGATCGATGCCTCGCCTATCTCGAGCGGCCTCGTCCCTTGGCGCTGGACGGGGACGCGCCTGCCCTTCGGGTCCGATTCCCGCGCGACGATGACGATGGTACGGCCGTGGACCTATGGGTGCCGGTGTCGTGTGCCGATGACTTTGTGATGGCCGAAGGCCGCAGTTGTCCCATCGCCCACCAGCGCAACGTCCGGCTTCCCTGCCTTATCGCCCGCCATGGATCCGTCGGCGAAGGCGGTCCGCTCCAATCCCGGTTTCGGGCAGTCGTGGAGGCTCATCAAGGGAATCCCGGCATTGAGTCCGTGTCCAGGGCGGACGGCGATGGCATCGACGTGAAGTTCCGCTCGGGGGATACGTGGCACATTGTGGCGGAGGGCTACACCGTGTCGTTCGTAGCGCGCGGCGCCGATGGTCAGCGCACACGTGCCGTCAAGCTCTCACCCAGTCCTCCTGCCACCATTGGCGCGGTCGACTACGAAGCGCGTTCGGTCTCGTTTGCGGAGGGTGATGGACCCGCAGTGGGAACCACAGCATTCATCACCAACGAACTGGGCCGAAACACCTACTACACGGTTCAGGAGCGCCGTCCGGATGGGGCCGTCGTGCTGGGCGACCAATGGACCGACCTCCGCGTCGCGCGCGGGTTCCTCACGGGAGAACGCGACGGAGGCCGCCTCCTGTACGAGGCCGAATACGAAATCAAGGAGCCCGTCCGCGCGCAATGCCATGGTGCGAGAATCCGCAACGCGGCGGGGCAATCGCTTTGTGTACGTTCCGTAGACGCCGAAGCCGTCACCGTGGAAGGAACCGACGCCGACATCCAGGAATTCGTCAAATCAACTGTCGACACGTGCGAGGGACAGTTCAGCATCTTCGATTTCGGTCCTGGAGACTCGGTTGGTTGGACATTGATGGAGGATGCGGTCTAGCCCGACGCCGTCGGCCGCTGCATTGCGGCGCCGACTCGTCCACAAGCGGCGGCTGCTGGAGCGCTGCATGAAGCGCGCTTAACCGCCCTCTGTGGATAAGTCGGTTCCAGTATAAGTGCGGCATCACGATGCCGCTTTTCCCGCCCCCATCATGATGGGGGCCCTGGTGTTTGGCCCATTTATGAGTACCTGGCGGCGTAGAGTACAGCTGATTTCAGGTCAGGGATTGTCTTCTGCGGGTTGTAGTGTTGTTCTTGGTTTGCAGCGAAGCCGGAGAAATGGATGGAGCGTGCCCACATTTCATGTCGCAGGTTCTGGATGAGGGCCATCGTAGTGACGCGATGGGATTTCTCCGGTTGCCATATTGGTGCGGGTAGGTGATGGATCGTGGCGTTTTGTTGTTGGCAGTGAGCGGCGCCGACTAGCAGCATGGCGTAGGCCGCCACGGCGCAGGCGGTGACGTTCTGTACGGGAGCCGGTGTACGTACCTGTGCGTCGCCGAGGCCCAGGAGTGCTTCTTCATCGCGAAAGTTGACCTCGATGTCCCAACGCCACAGGTAGTGCTGGATGATCTCGTGGAGTGGTGCGTCGGGGTCGGTGCAGATGAGATAGGCAGGTTTACGGTACAGCCGTTTGCCGTTCTTGCTCAGGCGGTAGGCGGTGGGTGCGAGGACGAGCAATTGCAGGGTGTGCTTCTGGCCGGCTGTGCGCCAGCGTAGCGGGGTGAGCTGCTTGACGCGCCCCGACCGCGCCACCGACCTGACCGCGAGGTCACGCCCCGACTGTCAGGTCGCCATCTTCTTCAAACGCAGAGGCGCAGAGGAACGCAGAGCATTCCAGAGACGGACCTGCGGGATCCACAGGTCCGGGCGGTCCTGATATCAGTGTTCATCCGTGGTTCAGAAGGGCCGGATACGAACCGCCGATTGCACCGATGACGCGGATAGAAACCCGTAGTCCGTCCCTAGGTTTTCCCTACTCCGTTGTGTACTATCGCTACGAAGAGATTATCCAGGCGATGCTCGAGGCTTGGGAGTGATGCGGCCCAGCATCGCGTGCGGCCGACTTTGCTGTTGACGCGCAGAACGCTGGGCGGGCAATCAACCGGAGCAGACAATGTCTGACATGAAACACCGTCGCGTCGTGGTGCCGCGGCATGGTGGGCCCGAAGTACTGCAGGTAGTGGAAGAGACTCTTCCTGAACCTCGAATTGGGGAGGTTCGGGTAAAGGTCCTGGCCGCCGGTGTTTCGGCTTACGATCTCATGCTCCGTCGCTCTGGTCTCTTGCCCGGGGTTCCACGCGTACCGTACACTCCGGGCGAGGACATCGTCGGCATAGCGGACAAGTTGGGCGAGGGGGTGACCGTCTTTGAACCGGGGCAGACTCTTGCTGGCGTGACCCTTGCTCTTCGCGGTGGTGGCTACGCGGAATTCGTCTGCCTTCACGCCAGCGACTTGGTGCCAGTTCCTTCGGGCGTGGATGTCGCGGAGGCCGTCTGCCTAATGGCGAACTACCTGACCGCACACGTGGCACTGCACCAAGCCGCCAACGTGCAGCGGAGTGAGCTTGCCCTGGTCCACGGCGCCGCAGGAGGCGTGGGGACTGCTCTTCTCGAACTCGGGAGACTGGCCAACCTGAGGATGTACGGCACGGCCTCCGAACATAACCACGATCTCGTGTCCGCACTCGGGGCCACGCCCATAGACTATCGCGCCGAAGACTTCGTCGAGAGCATCCGTAGTCTTAGCGGCGATGGCGTAGATGCCGTGTTCGACCCCGTCGGCGGTGCGCGGCAACTCTGGCGTTCATACCGAACTTTGCGCAAGGGCGGGCGGTTGGTGTGGTTCGGCGTGGCCGCTACTGCCAGGGAAGGGATGTTGGCCATTCCGCGCAGCCTGCTGATGGCGTCTCTGCTTACACTCATTCCAGATGGTAGGCATGTTCCCTGGATGCCGGATCTCGCGAAGCTTGTTCAGGGACACAACGACTGGTACAGCGAAACGTTAACCGCACTTCTCGATTGGCTGGCGGCAGGCAAGATTAAGCCGGTGGTGGCAGAGCGTATTCCGCTGGTCGAGGCCGTTCGCGCTCACGAGCTGCTCGAGCACGGCGGGCATGCGGGCAAGGTGGTTCTCGTAACCAACGGCTAGTCAGGTTTCGGTCTACGGGCCGGTGGGTAGTCGCTCAACAGGCGCATGCAGCTGGCACGCGGTGAGAAATGCGGGCTAGCGGAGGCGGGATTCGAGCCCCACCGACCTGACCGCAAGGTCACGCCCCGTTCGTCAGGTCTCCATCTTCTTCAAACGCAGAGGCGCAAAGGACGCAGAGGAACGCAGAGCGCTTTGGGGCAGAGACAGACTTGGGCCAGCTTCCGTATCAGTGTTCATCCGTGTCCATCCGTGGTTCAAGAGGCCCGGATACGAACCACCGATTACACCGATGGCACGGATGAAGACCCGTAGTCCGTCCCTGGGTCTTCGTCTAGGTCTTCCCAGATTGGGCAATGCGCAAGGCTACTTGACTCAACAAATGGTTACTGTCCCCATTTCTTCCACGTCGTACGTGAACGTCGTCGTCTCCGTCGTGCCCAGCCCCGCGTCGTATATGGCCTTCGTCAGCATGTTGTCGCCATCGTCGTACGTGTAATCGTATTGGTACAACAACGTCCCGCCCGTCCCCTTCATTTGGACTGCGGCATCACGATGCCGCTTTGACTTCGGGGCATCACGATGCCCCGTCCGGGTCAAGAGCCCCCATCGTGATGGGGGCGGGAAAAGCGGCATCGTGAATGCCGCACTCCAAAACAGGCCTTATTTTCCGAACGCCAAGTCTCCATTTCCGCCCTATCCCGCCCATCCTGTTATCCTGTCACAGGCGCGCGGATTGGTTCCGATTCTTGTCGATGCCATTCGAAAACCCGTAGTCTGTCCTTAGGTTCTCCCCAGAAGGGCTACTGCCCCCATTTCTCCCATGTTTCGCGTCGGTCCCTCGCTTCTTGGAGCATTGAGAGCACAGTTGAGAACCTCTTTCGGGGTACTGCCCACCAACACTGCAAGTAATGGAACTCATGCAGCCACAGGTTGCCTGAAGAAGCATAGGAGCTGATTGGCATGTCGAGAAGGAATCTGAGGACGTCAGGATAGTGCTTGCTCAGGCACCAGACTTTGAAACGGCCTTTCTTCGTGACAGTCCCGAGCACATGCACGTCGAAGCGAACATGGACAATGTCTTCGGGCTCCACCACTACCGTCTGGCCGAAGAGGCGGCGACCAACTAGCACGGCACCATCAACCCGCAGATTCCACGGAGACAGATAGAGCATACGCCACCCCCTATTCGCAGCAGCCCACCTCCTGATCATCCACTAGAGTGTAGTGACACAACTGCCCAGTAGCAGGTAAGGGTCCCACCGCAAACAAATGGGGGACAGTAACCATTTTTAGCGTTCGTTCTCCGTCCGCGCCGAGGCGTTTCGCCGTTTCGTTGCTGTCCCTCATTCCTGTCAGTATACGATCTCTGAGTCGCCGCTCACGACCACATTCCAGGTGTCGCGAATGTCAGGCATTATGCCCGCCCTCATGTTCTCGATCAGGTCGTCGGAGTGCTCCCAAATCTCTTCAACGTTGCGCCACCAAACCTCCCAGGCACCGGGATCGGCACCGAGGTCCTGGTCGGTCATCTCCCGAAGAGAGTCCAAGATCCAGTGCTCATTTGGGACCGGGGCTTGGGGCATCTGTTCAATCAGGAATGGGATCAAGTTTGAGTCACCCAGCAGGACCAACGCCCTCACCGCCGCCTCTGCGTTCGGTGGGCCTAGAGGAGTCGCACGGCTGGTGTGCGTTTCCGCCAGACTATCCCGAATGGGAGTGATCGCTTCTGTGTCTCCGAGCAAGGCCAGTGCGTCCAGCACGGCTCCCGGCGCCTCACCGACGAGAGTTTCCGGAACCAGCGCGATCAGGGCCGGTACGGCACCTTCGCATCTGGAGAATCCAAGCGCCCAGGCGCAGAATTCGCGGCTCGTGTCGCCACACTTGTACCGTCCGGCGATGCAATCGACGAGAAACGCCACTTCGGCCGGCGGTGCATCGAGCTTCCCCTGCCTCGCTAATGCCACTGCCCCGAGGGCCTTCGCAAGGACGGCGGGATTGTCTTCGAAGCCGCTGGTGAGAGGAGTGCCCAATTCGCCTTGACAGTCTCTGGCCCAGAGTTCCTTCGACAGGGACTCGCATCGTTCTGTGCGTATGTTGCTGAGCAGTTCGGCCAAGCGCCGGGCCGACAGGGCGTCCAATTGGGTGAAGGACTTGGTTTCCTGTTCAACGAGTGGCAGTACTGAGTCGCCGTACTCGATACAAGGCCCGATCGCGAAAGCGCCAAATACGTCGTCCTTCACGACCTTGCGGGCTCCGTGTTCCGGTGAGCGCACAGGGAGGCCCATCGCTCGCTGGTTGATCCAGTCAGCGGCGGAGTGAAACAACAGGCAGAGCACGGAAATCGCGAGGACGAGCACCAAACATTTCCCGCGACACCCCATACACGAGGTCCGGGAAGCCGATCGATCCGCTAGCGACATTCAGTGACCTCCCCGCATTCCTACCCCAATGCCTGGACTCGTTGTTATCCGTGATGGAACTCAATGAATCCGTGGTCCGTCCTCAGGCTTCCCCGGCCTCACCATACCCACAGCATAGCACGTCGTTGTCATAGTTTGTGATGCTCATGAGTCGGTTTGTGTCGTAGGAGCAACCCGCGCCGAGTCCCCGTTCGCGCCCTCAGCGCCCTCCCTGCTATACTCTGTCGAGCAACGACGCTTGGCATGTAGCATGTGGAGGCCAACCCGTGAAAGAACAGGAAGCCCGCGTAGACAGCGACCATCAACTGGTGATGTATGTGGAGCGTGAGGACGGCACGTACGGTCCCATTCAGACGGGCTCGTTCATGAAGGCCAACTACTGGGACGACTACGTGGAGCATTGGCGCAAGGTGGAGCAGGACCAGTTCGCCAAGTTGCGCGCGGGCGAGATCAGTACCGTGGGCTACTACATGGTCATGTTCAACATATCCGAAGCGGACCTGGGCGCGCGGGTCGGCGTGAGCGCGCGCAAGGTGCGCAAACACATTCAACCGGAACACTTCGCCAAAATGTCACTGTCTCTGCTGCGCCGGTACGCGGAGGTGTTCAATATTCCGGTTGCCAACATGTTCCAGGTGGTCGCGCAAAGCGAATCTGGGGTGATTGCGCAGGAGAAAACGCCGAACCCGATGCTCGTCATCGCCAAATCAGAAGGCCTGGACCGTGAGTAACATACAGTTCGAACACAAACTTGCCGCCCATTGTGAATCGGGTACCGTGGCCGCCTTGCTGAACCATGCGGGCGTCGCCATGACCGAACCCATGGCGTTCGGAATCGCCGGCGCCGCGTTCTTCGGCTACCTGAAGACGCGGATGCTCCCGTTCCCCATGTTGGCCGTGCGCAATCAGCCGGGCAAGATCCGCGTGAACCTGTCGAAATACCTCGGGGTGAAGTTCGAGAACCAGCAGTTCCGTGATCCCGACAAGGCGATGGCGGCGCTGGATGCTCTGCTGGACCAGGGGATACCGGCGGCGTTGCAGGTGAACTTTTTCGACATGGAATACGTGCCCCCTTACGCGCGCGCGCACTTCAACGGGCACTTCATGGTCGTGGTCGGCAAGGAAGACGACAAGTACATCGTCAGTGACGCGTATTGCCCGACCTTGGCCCGGCTGAAGGCCGACTCGCTGCGGAAGGCGCGATTCGCGAAGGGGTCGTTCGCGCCCAAAGGGCTCATGTTCCACTTGACGAAGACGCCGGACTCCATTGACATGGAGCGCGCCATCCGCAAGGGCATCAAGCATGCGGTGTTCTACATGCTGAAACTGCCGATCCCGTTCCTGGGCGTCAAGGGCATCCATTACTTCGCGAACAAGGTGATCGAGTGGCCCAAGATTACGGGGACCGAAGACCGCCTCGCCCACGAAATCATGATGATCAATGTGCTCATGGAAGACCGCGGCACGGGCGGCGGGGGATTCCGCTTCCTCTACGCGTCGTTCCTGCAGGAAGCCGCGGAAGTCCTGCACGAGCCGGGCCTGGAAGATTTGGCGAAGCGGATGATGGTGAACGGCGACGAATGGCGGGCCATCTCGGTGCATGCAGCCCGCATGGGCAAGCGGCGTGACCTTGGTACGGCCAATCTCGCCGAGTTGAGCGACATGATCCATGAGCGCGGACACGTGGAACGCGATCTGTTTTTGGAGTTGGCGAAGTACGGGAAGTAGAACGCGAGATAGCCGGCAACGGCCTGTTCCGTCGTCCTTCCGCAGGAAGGCGGAGATGGAGACCTTCGGTCGCGGGATGTGGCGCGGTCAGAGACCGGCCACAACGAGACCCCTCACCCTGTCCTCGTCCCATCCAAGCTCCCGCCGTCACCTCAACGGAATATGCACGTTGAACGAGTGATTCCGGTCTTTGTCCGCGGCGCAGAAGAGGACGGCGGGCTTCCCGTCTTCCAGGTAGAGTTGCGGGCGTTCAAGATGGCTCAGGCTCTGTTCCGTGCCGTCTTCCCAGCGAATCGTCCGGGTCGAGACAAGGGGATGGGCGGAAGGCTTCCAGTCGTGGCCGTCCGTGGACTCGAATAGGACGAGCGTGCGCTTGTGGGGCGTGTAGTTGGCCTGCATGTCCTTGAGGATGGCGTAGAACCGGTCGTCCTGGCGCCAGATGAAGGGGTCCTCCGCGGGAAACTTGCTCGTCTCGTGCGTGAGGATCGGTTTCGGGTCCTTCTTGAACGGACCGAGGGGATCGTCGGCAACGGCCACGCCGTGAAACACCCGCCCGTCTTCGCCCAGGCATTTGTACACCATCAGATAGGAACCGTCGGCACATTGCGTGACGCTGGGGTTCGACGTCATCAGCGCGTCGTGGGTGCCGGGCGTGGCGGGGATGAGGGGGGCATCGATGCGCGTCCACGGTCCCGCCGGATGGTCCGCGTGGGCCACGCCGATGCGCTGCGTTTCGCGCGTGGGATGCCAGTAGTCCGCCTTCGGGTCGGGCATGCCGTCCGGTATCGTGCCTTCGACGCGTGCGGAACTGAAGTAGAGGTAGTATCTCCCGCGCGTGTGGAGCACGGTGGGGTTGTGCGTGGTGCTGGTGACCCAGTTGGGGCCTTGGTTGCCGGGCAACGCTACGGACCGGAAGGTGTACGGGCCCAACGGGTCGGCCGCGGTGGCGTGGGCGATTTCCGAGTGGGACAGCCATGCGTGGTGGCCCAAGCGCCGGGGCCATCGCGCGTAGAGCAAATGGCATGTTCCGTCTTCGGTACGCGTCATGCTGCCGCCCCAAATGTACCAGTCATTGTCGATGAATCTGGCGCGCAGGGGGATGGGGTGAATCATGGCGTTCAGGTTCAGAGTCGATGCTGCCGATTCAGCGGCCATGGCGTCCCTCCTGACGGCCAGCATCCACACGGAGGCCAGACCCGCTCGTTTCAGAAATCCACGTCGATTGGGCGTGTTGTCCGTCATGGCTTCTCTCCTGATGTTGAGCCGCATTCTGCGGGCTACGCGCGGGTCCGGTCAAGCGACATAATCCCAAACGCGCCTTGTTCGTTCTTCACCTCAAGGATATAATCGCCATAGGCTTGTTTCAGGTGAAGGAGATTTCAGCCATGGCAGATTCATCCGCGCCGCGCGCGCTCATCACGGGGATCACGGGCCAGGACGGTTCGTACCTAGCCGAGTTCTTGCTGGAGAAGGGCTACGAGGTGTTCGGCATCGTCCGACGATCCAGCACCGAGAAGTTCGAACGCATCAACCACTTCAAAGACCGCGTCACGCTGCTCCAGGCCGACCTGACCGACCAGGTGTCGATGATCAACGTCATTGAGGAGATCCGGCCCAGGGAAGTCTACAACCTGGCGGCGCAGTCGTTCGTACCCACCTCGTGGACTCAGCCCATTCTCACGGGCGATGTTACGGCTCTGGGCGTGACGCGCGTGCTTGAGGCCATCCGGGTGGTGGACAAGTCCATCCGCTTCTACCAGGCTTCGTCGAGTGAAATGTTCGGGCACGCGCAGCAGACGCCTCAGACGGAGACCACGCCTTTCTATCCCAGAAGTCCCTACGGCGTCGCCAAGGTCTACGGCCATTGGATCACGGTGAATTACCGGGAAAGCTACGACCTCTACGCGGTGTCCGGAATCCTGTTCAACCACGAGTCGCCCAGGAGGGGGCTCGAGTTCGTTACGCGGAAAGTCACGGACGGTGTGGCGCGCATCAAGCTGGGAATCGCCGACGAACTGAGGCTGGGCAACCTGGACGCCAAACGGGATTGGGGATTCGCGGGCGACTACGTGCATGCCATGTGGCTGATGTTGCAGCAGGACGAGCCCGACGACTACGTCATATCAAGCTGCGAAACCAACACCGTGCGAAGGCTGTGCGAGGTGGCGTTTGGCCGCGCCGACCTGGACTGGGAGAAGTACGTCAAGGTCGACAAGAAGTTCTACCGGCCGGCCGAGGTCCACATCCTGTTGGGGGATTGCGCCAAGGCGCGCGAACAACTGGGTTGGGAGCCTAAGGTGACCTTTCAGCAGCTTGTGGAAATGATGGTCGACGCCGATCTGAGGCGGGTAGAGAACGAACTCAAGAATCAGGAAGTGAAGCCATGACGCAACGTGCCCTGGTAACAGGCGCCAACGGTTTCGTGGGCGTCATTCTGTGCGACCAGCTTGCCTCCCGGGGCTGGGAGTTGGTGAAGGGCGTGTACGGAGCCGCGGAAGGGGATGACACCAAGGCGTGCGACCTCGCGAACCGTGCGGAGGTTGATGAACTGGTGGGGTGGGCCGGAGCCGTCGACCATGTTCTGCACCTCGGCGCGATGACGTTCGTGCCCGACTCGATTCAATCGCCTGCCGCCACCATCGCCGTGAACGTGGAAGGAACGATCAACTTGATCGAGGCGTTGCGCGTGTCGGGTTTTGAAGGGCGATTTGTGTTCGTAGGGAGCGCGGGTGCGTACGGCCAACCCCGCGCGCTTCCCGTGGAAGAAGATCACCCCTTGTGCCCCATCAACCCCTACGACATTTCCAAGGCAGCCGCGGACCAGTATTGCGCGTTCGCGTACGACGCCACCGGCATGGACATTGTGCGCACGCGGCCTTTCAATCACAGCGGCCCGGGCCAGTCGACGCGATTCGTGCTGCCTGCGTTCGCGAGGCAACTGGCCTTGATTGAAGCGGGGGAGGCCCCGCCCGAGTTCAGGGTGGGCAACCTCGAGGCAGCGCGCGATTTTCTCCACGTGGACGACGTGACCGCCGCCTATGAGGCAGTGGCGCTACGCGGCAAGCCGGGCGAGGTGTACAACATCTGTTCAGGGACGAGCCGCACGATCCGCGAGGCGCTTGACGGGCTGCTTGCCCTTTCCGAGGCCGATGTGCGGGTCACTTTGGACGAAGAACGGTTGAGGCCCGTCGACGCACCGCGCGTCGTGGGTTCTCACGACCGCCTCACAGCGCACACGGGCTGGAAACCGGAGATTCCATTCGAACGAATGCTCGCCGACCTTCTCGACGAGTGGCGCGGCCGCGTCGCTCAAGGCGAGCGCTAGCGCGCGAGACAGGGCCCGCGCCGCGCCCAGTCCCGTGCAACACGGGGGTCATTGACATGGAACTGATCAATCAGGTGCTGGCGAACCCGCAGATGAAACACGCCATCATGGTCCATCTTCCTGTGGCATTGGCCGTGCTTGGCGTGCCCCTTGTCCTCTTGGCGTCGGTAATCAAGACCAAACGTTTCGGGTTGCGTTGGTTCGCGGCTCTGGCCTACGTGGTGCTCATCGTCGCGGCCGTCGTGACGGTCGAGAGCGGCGAGGTAGCCCTGGATGTCGTGCCGGAAACGGTTCCACAGGAGGCGCGGGACGTGGCGCACGACCATGAGGAAATGGCCGAGAAGGTTTGGATGTTCGGTCTTGCCACCGCGATTCTTCTCGCATTGACCGCCGTTCCGAACACCACCGCCCGCCGCATCTTTGTGGCGTTGGCGATTCTGGCATCCCTGGCCACGGCTGGCTGGGTCGGCGTGGTGGGATACCACGGCGGCGTGCTTGTCTACGATCATGGCGTTGGCACGCCCGCGATGAAGGGTCCGCCCGGAGAACCGGCCGCCGCGAAACCAACCGTCGACGGATACACGCCCGCCCTACGCGCATTCACGAAAGAGCAGGCCGCGCGTGTGAGTTATCTGCGCGATATCGCCCCCTTGCTGGATAAGCAGTGCCTGGACTGCCACGATTCGGATTCGCCCGTGGACGGTGTCGATGTGTCGAGCGTGGCCGCCATGCTGGCGCCCGCCGGCGAGCACGGACCGACCGTTATCCCCGGGATGCCGGACGAGAGCCCCATGGTGTTGTACATCCGCGCCATCAAGAAACCGCGTATGCCCAAGTCGCGGTCCCCGCTGACGGCGGCGGACCTTCACCTCATCCGCATGTGGATCGCAAACGGCGCCAAAGACGATTCGCTTGCTGTGGAGGGCGACCGCGTCGAACGCCTGGAGATGTAGCCTGCGCCGGGCGCAGGGTTACGAGTGAATCATGCGGCCGTCCACGCCGAGGGCAGCCTCTTTGAGGGCTTCGGCGAGGGTGGGATGGGCATGACAGGCGCGGGCCAGATCTTCGCTGGACGCGCCGAACTCAATGGCCACGGCCGCTTCGGCGATGAGGTCGCCCGCGCGCGGTCCGATGATGTGGACGCCCAGTACACGGTCCGTCTTGGCGTCGGCAAGCACCTTCACACGGCCCTGCGTATCGCCCAGGGCACGCGCACGCCCGTTGGCCATGAAGGCGAATACGCCTTTCCGATAGTCGACGCCCGCTTCCTTCAATGCGTCTTCCGTCTTGCCGACCGACGCGATCTCAGGATGGGTGTAGGCCACGCCCGGGATGGCATCGTAGTTGACGTGGCCGTAGCCCGTGACGATGCGCTCCACACATGCCACGCCCTCTTCTTCAGCCTTGTGGGCGAGCATGGGGCCGCGGATGACGTCGCCGATGGCGTAGATGCCGGGGGCCGACGCAGCAAAGGCATCATCAACCGGAATGCGCCCCCGATCGTCGAGCGTGATTCCGACGGTGTCCAGGCCGAGCCCGTCGGTGTTTGGCACGCGGCCCACGGCGCACAGCACGCGGTCGCATGTGATGGGGTCTTTCCCTTCGATCTCGACGACGCAGCCGGCGCCTTTCTTGCGAGCGCCCGTCACCCGGCATCCCAACTCAAAGGTGAGGGTCTGTTTCTTGAAAATCTTGAGTGCCTCGGCGGCCAAGTCCGAATCCATGCCCGGCAGGATGCGGTCCAGGTATTCCAGAACCGTCACCTCGGCGCCAAGGCGTCGCCACACCGACCCCAATTCCAGGCCAATGTAGCCTGCGCCGATGACGACCAAGTGCTTGGGTACCTTAGGATAGGCGAGGGCTTCGGCACTGGTTCCGACCCGGTCGCCGTCAATCTCCACGCCCTTGAGGGAGGCTGTCGTGCTTCCCGTGGCGACCAGAACATGTTTCGCGCCCAGTTCTTCGGGGTTGCCGCCATCCACGACCACCTTGCCGGGACCGTCCAAGCGCGCATGGCCCGTGTACCGGGTTACCTTGTTCTTCTTGAACAGTCCTGCGATGCCCTTGGTCAGACCGGTCACGACCTCGTCTTTGCGTTGCAGCATGGCGGCAAGGTCGAGTTTCACGCCGGTGGTCTTGATGCCGTGCGCCGCCAAGCCTTCTTTCGTCTCGGCATAGCGCTCGCTGGATTCAAGGAGGGCCTTGCTCGGAATGCAGCCGACACGGAGGCAAGTGCCACCCAGCGCGGGTTCACGCTCAACACAGGCCACATCGAGGCCCAGTTGCGCCGCTCGAATCGCGGCCACGTAGCCGCCCGGACCCGCGCCGATGACAACAAGGTCATGCTGTTTCATGAGGTCCTCCGATTGAGGTCACACCCGCAGAAGAAGATGCAGCGGTTTCTCGATGCTCTCCTTAATTGTCTTCAGGAACGAGACCGCTTCGCGGCCGTCAATGATGCGGTGGTCGTAGGTCACGGCCACGTACATCATAGGGCGTATCACGACCTGGCCGTCGCGGGCCACGGGCCGATCTTGGATGGCGTGCATGCCCAGGATGGCGCTCTGGGGCGGGTTGACGATGGGCGTGGACATGAGCGATCCGAAGACGCCGCCATTGGTAATGGTGAAGGTGCCGCCTTCGAGTTCGTCGAGTCCGATCTTGTTCGTTTTCGCGCGTGCGCCGAAATCGGCGATGGATTGCTCAATGTCCGCGAGGTCCATGGCCTCGGCGTTTCGCAGTACGGGAACAACCAATCCTTTGGCGTTGCTGACGGCGATGCCAATGTCGCAGAAGTCGTGGTACACCACATCCTCGCCGCGAATCTCGGCGTTGACGGTCGGGAACTTCTCCAGTGCTTCGACACAGGCGCGTACGAAGAACGACATGAACCCGAGTTTCACCCCGTACTTCCCCTGGAATTCCTCTTGTAGCTCCGTGCGCACATCCTTCACGGCACCCAGGTCGATCTCGTTGAACGTGGTAAGCAGTGCCGCCGACCGCTGGATTTCGAGCAATCGTTCCGCAATCCGTCTCCGCATGGGACTCATGCGCACGACACGTTCGCCCCGGGTGCCTTCGCACTTGGCGGGCTTCGGCGGAGCGGCCGCCGAGCCCGCATGCTGCAGCACGTCTTCCTTGAGCAGACGGCCGCCTGGCCCGGTGGCCTTCACATCCTCAGCCTTGAGGCCCTTGTCCGCCAACGCGCGTTTCGCGGCAGGCATGACGTGTGGCGCGTCGCCTGGGGTCTCCGGAGCTTCCGTCGGAAGGTCCTTCGTTGGTTCTGGCGCGGGTGCAGCGCCCGGTTCAGGCGTCGACTTCGGCGCCTCCGCTTCCTCCATGAGACCAATCACTTCGCCCACGGTAGCCGTGTCGCCCGATTCCTTCAGGATTTCGGTGACGATCCCCCCCACGGGTGCGGGGAGTTCCACGGTGGCCTTGTCGGACTCGATTTCGACGACGGGCTCGTCCTGTGCGATGTAGTCCCCCTTCGTCTTGAGCCATTCGCCGATCTCGACTTCGGTGATGGATTCGCCCACCGCCGGCACCTTCAATTCCACGGGCATGCCGAGTGTCCTCCCAATCGCGGTCTTGTGTTGCGCCCTTTTCCGGGGCGCGCCTACTCCTCGCCGAAGGCGGCGTCGTACAACTGCTCCTGCTCCATTCGGTGACTGCTCGCCGAACCGGTGGCCGGGCTTGCGGACCCGTCCCGGTAGATCCCGCGCAGTCGGCCGTGACCGAAGAATCCTTCCCAGAACCGGCCGTGCAGATGAAGCCAGGCGCCCATGTTCTCCGGTTCCTCCTGCACCCAGACGACCGGCACTTCCTTGCCATACGGCGCCAAGGCCTTGCGGAGATGGTCTTCCTGCAGCGGATAGAGTTGCTCGACTTTCAAAATCGCCACATCGTTTCGGGCGCGTTTCTCCCGTTGCTCCTCGAGTTCGTGCGAGATTTTGCCGCAACACATGAGAATCCGCGTGATATCGGCCGGCTTTGTTGAGGTGTCCGGCAGGACCCGTTGAAATTGTCCCGAGGCCAAGTCCGCGAGGTCGGAAACGACGCGCGGGTTGCGCAGGCCACTCTTCGGCGTCATCACCACCAGAGGTTTGCGCCAGGGACGCACCACCTGTCGGCGAAGGCAATGGAAGTACTGCGCGGGAGTCGACGGGACAACGACTTGGATGTTGTCTTCGGAACCCAAACTGAGGAACCGTTCCAGGCGCGCGCTGGAGTGCTCCGGACCCATGCCCTCGAATCCATGGGGCAGGAGCAGCACGAGTCCGGACAGGCTGTTCCACTTGTCCTCCGCGGACGTGATGCCCTGGTCGATCATGACCTGGGCCGCGTTGCAGAAGTCGCCGAACTGGGCTTCCCAGACGGTGAGACCGTCCGGATAGGCGATGCTGAACCCGTACTCGAATCCCAACACGCCGACTTCGGACAAGGGGCTGTTAAGGATTTCGGCGGGAGCCTGATCGGGACTCAAGGTTTGAAGCGGTGCATGCATGTGCCCGTCTTTGTAGTCGTACAAGAGCGCGTGTCGATGGCTGAAGGTGCCGCGGGCGGAGTCCTGTCCGCTCATGCGGATGCGCGCGCCCTCGACGGCCAGCGTCGCCAATGCCAGCATCTCGGCCGCTCCCCAATCGAGGGGCTTCTCACCCCGCGCCATCCTCAACCGGGTCTCCAACAGCCGTTTGATCTTGGGGTGGGGTGTGAACCCGTCTGGAACGTGTCCCAGCGACTCCAACAGTTCTCGGAGTCGCTTGATCGGGACGCCCGTGTCGGCCTCCGGAACATCCGCGTCGAAACCACCCTCGTACTGCTTCCAAAGCTGGCCCAGGATGCTGGGACGCGGCTTCTTGGGGGCTTCTCGCTTCTTATCGCGCACACCCGCCAAGTCGTCTTCGAGGGCCTGCCTTCTGCGTTCCGAGATGTTGTCCGCTTCCTGCTGCGTGATTTCACCGATCTTCAGCAGACGTCCGAGATAGGCGTCCCGCACGGATTTCCGTTTCTTGATGGCCTTGTACATGTTGGGATGCGTGAACGCGGGCTCGTCCGTCTCATTGTGGCCGTGTCTGCGGTAGCAGTACATGTCGATGACCACGTCGCGCTGGAAGGTGCGCCGAAATTCCATGGCCAGCCCTATCACCTGGGCCACCGCCTCGGGATCCTCGCCGTTCACGTGGAAGATGGGAATCTGGAGCATCTTGGCCACGTCCGTGGCGTACTGGGTGGAACGTCCCTCGGCCGGGGCCGTGGTGAACCCGATTTGGTTGTTGACGACCACGTGAAGCGTGCCGCCGGTCGTGTAGGCGGGCAACTGGCTGAGGTTCAAGGTTTCCTGGACGACCCCCTCCCCGATGAATGCCGCGTCGCCGTGGATGAGCAGGGTCATACCCCGCTCGTGGTTCACGTCGTCGAGGCGATCCTGTTTGGCGCGCACCCGGCCCATGGCCACGGGATTCACAAATTCCAGATGGCTGGCGTTGAAGCACAGCGCCAGGTGGACCTGTTTGCCACACGCAGTCATCCAGTCGTTGTGATATCCGAGATGGTACTTCACGTCGCCGCGGCCCAGGTTGGCCTCGGTGTCGATGTCCTCGAATTCACGGAAGATCATGCGCGGGCTCTTGCCCATGACGTTGGCCAGGACATTCAACCGACCTCTGTGCGCCATGCCGATGACGATCTCGTCCATGCCCTGTTCGCCGGCGCGTTCGATGGCCAGGTCGAGCAGGGGGATCAGGCTTTCAGCGCCTTCAAGCGAAAACCGCTTCGCGCCCACGTACTTCTTCTGGATGAAGTCCTCGAAGATGACGGCGTCGGTCAGGCGCGTGAAAATTCGGACCTGTTCGTCGCGGGTGAGTTCGATGTGGTTCTCGACCCGCTCCATCCGCTCCTGGAGCCATTCACGCATCCCGATGTCGTCGATGTGCATGAACTGGACGCCGATACACGTGGAGTACGTCGTCTGAAGGCGGTGGACGATCTCGCGCAGTGTCAGCGATCCCTCGGGCGCCATGGTCGTCACCGAGAACGACAGATTCATATGGTCGTCGGTGAAACCGTGGTAGGCGGGGTCCAGTTCGGGCAGTTCGGCGTCCGGTTTGCCCAGGGGATTGAGGCGGGCGACGCGATGGCCACGGACGCGGTAGTTGCGGATGAGTTTGTCGACACGATGCTGAAGGGCGCCAAGTTCTTCGCCACGGCCGCAGACTCTGCACCGCGTGCCCTCCCCGGGCACCAACGTACACGGCTTGTCCCGGTCGAAGTACCCAGGGCCGGGCCGAGGTGGGAGATCGTGCCCGTTGTCCATCTGCTCGAAATAGGCGCGCCATTCCTGGGGGACCGACGCGGAGTCCTGTTGGTAGTCCGCGTACAGGTCCTCCACGAACGGCAAACTCAGGCTGTTTGGCTCATGTTGCGTGTTTGGCACTATTTCAGCCGATTCGCTTGTCCATGCCCGTATGTCCCAATGCCTTACCCTCGATGACTATACCCAATGGAACCAACTGATGCACGGATTTGATTCCTGGGGCGGGCGGCCGCGCCGCGGGGCGTCGTGGTCCCGTACCGTTGCGGCCCTACCACCCCCGTGGTATATTGCGCATGAAGAGCGGCGGGCATTAACCAGGAGGCGGGATGGTGAATCCGCAGATCGAGCTTGATCGAGAAGCCTTGGCCGAGTTTTGCCGCACGTGGCGGATTCGGGAGATGTCCGTGTTCGGCAGCGCGTTGCGGGACGATTTCGGACCGGATAGCGACCTGGATTTTCTGGTGAGCTTCGAGCCGGACGCGCCGCTGGACATTGACGCGCTGCTGGCGATGAAGGAGGAATTGGAAGCGCGGTTCGGTCGGAAGGTGGATCTCGTCGAGAAGGAAGCCCTGCGGAATCCCTGGCGCAAGCACGAGATTCTCAGGACGCACGAGGTGGTGTATGCCGCCTGATGTCAAAGACATCGCACGTCTCTGGGACATGCTGGACGCTGCGCGGACGGCCCTTGAGTTCACTGCGGACCAAGGTTTCGAGGACTTCCTTCAGGATCGCAAGACCCGTAACGCCGTGGAACGGAACCTGGAGATCCTTGGCGAAGCGGCCGGGCGCGTCTCGGCTGAGATGCGCAAGCAGCTTCCTGACATCCCGTGGAAGTCCATGATCGGACTGCGGAACGTGCTCGCCCACGAGTACGGGGGAATCCGTTACGAGATTCTCTGGTCGGTCCTCCAAGAGAAGTTGGGTCCACTCATTCAGCGCTTGGAGGCGATGGGGGTCGATAGTGATCCTCCGCGGGAGTAGTACTGAGAGACGTGGCCGGAGCGATTGGCCGGTTCATGCGCCCTCATCTCCCCGCACTTGACAGTTTCGGAAGAGGTGGTATAGACCTTGCCAGAGTTGACACTACCTCCTCCCAGGGCGCATTGCCCTCACGTCTGGCGGCGGGATCCGAACCCATACGCATGTAGACCCATATTGCCAGGAGCTATCCGGGGGTAAGGATGGAGTTGCGATACACATCGCCCTTCGAGCGCGGACCAGGGATGATCGACTGGCTGCTGAACGAGAGCTACGCCGCTCTCGTCGAAGCGGAGCCGGAACTCTGGGAGTCCGAGAAAGAGAATTGGGCGGAGACTGACCGGAGCGTGTTCGAGAATCCCATCAGTGTCGGCGCGTGTACGTATCTGAGCTGGTGCGGAGATGAGGTCGCGGGATTCTTCTCCTTCGATCCGCGGCCGTGGCCGGACCATGGCATCATCGGACACAACTGCATTCTCCCGGAGTATCGCGGGCACGGATTCGGCAAGGAGCAGATTCGCGAGGCCCTGCGCCTGCTCAAGGAGCTTGGTATCCGTCGGGCACGGGTCTCTACCAACGACCATCCCTTCTTCGTGCCCGCGCAACGGATGTATGTGGGCTGCGGGTTTCGTGAGGTCAAGAGAGTGCCCTGGGAGCGAGATCCCGGCCAGAACATGATTCACTACGAATTGGAGTTGGGTGAGGGCGCGCCCGAATGACACGTTTCACCATGCGGGAGAGAAGGCGTGACTGCGGCGGTTTGACGTCGGGCTGTGTGGCGCAGTAGGGGGGGAATAGGGACCTTATCGCAGAGGCGCCGAGGACGCGAAGGAACGCAGAGCAAAGAATCATGACAGAACGAAGTACAGACACAGACATCCTGCTGAAAGAAACGCTGCTGGCAGTAGATGCCGAGTCTCTGCATGCTCTCGGTGATCTGATTCATGACGAATACTTCGAGTTGGATGATGTTACGTTCTGCCAGGAGCAGGGCATTGTCACTATTCCGTATCGTAGGATGTTTCACGGTGGACCCAGCCGCCTGATTCGTTTCTGGCTGCTCTTCGCGACGTTCGAAGTGGATGTCATCAGGTCGGTACTGACCATCCACCATGTCCAGGACTGCAGGATTGATGATAGATCGCAAATCGGGACCTTTTCCTTCAACACCATCTCGTATGACGAAGGAACGCTCCGGATTGAGTGCAATGAGGATTTGGACCTGCACCTGACGGTGACCACGGTTGAGGCCGAGAGCCGCGATGTGGAGGTCAGGGGCAAAGCGCGAATCTACGACGGACTTCTGTGGGAGTCCAACTCGGCCAGAGTCTACGAGTAGACTCTGGCCGATTCCCTTGACCCCCGCCCCCCCGCTTGCTAGGCTACGGGCTCTGGAACGAGGATGTCCGGGGAGACCGCTTGGGGCGGGGATCCTGGCGCAACTTTTCGAGGATACAGGTGCCAATGAGCGGCGAAAACAATCTTCTCGTAGCGATTATCATGGGTAGCAAATCGGACTGGGACGCCATGCGGCCCGCGTCGGAGATTCTGAAGCAGTTTGGCGTGGCCCACGAGTGCCGGGTGTTGTCGGCGCACCGCACGCCGACGCAATTGACCGAGTTCATGGACTCGGCCGAGGGGCGGGGATGCGAGGTGTTCATCGGCGGCGCGGGCGGCGCGGCGCATCTGCCGGGCGTCATGGCCGCGCAGACCTTGCGGCCGGTGTTGGGCGTACCCATGGTGAGCAAGCTGGACGGGCTGGATTCCCTGCTGGCGATTGTCCAGATGCCGAGCGGGATTCCGGTGGGGACGTTGGCCATCGGTAGTTCCGGCGCGACGAACGCGGGGTTGTTGGCGATAGCGATCCTGGCGAACAGCCGGCCCGAGTTGCGCGAGAAGATCGCGGCGTACCGCCAGAAACGCGCGGAGAAGATTCTCGGCGAGACGTTGGAGTAGCGGCGTGCCGGAGGGGCGGAAGCCCCAATCGCGGAGGCGCTCAAGATGACCGGCGAGGGCGCCGGTCCCACACCCGACCATGGTTGACGAGACTTGGAGACCTGCGGTCGTCGGAGCGGCGCGGTCAGGAGGCCACGCCGCAACACAAGATTAGGCGCAGATAGAGAAACAAACAACCGGGGAGCCGGACGCGATGCGCCGGCTCCCCGGTTTGATTCTGTGCGACGGGTCTACTTCGGATTCTTCTTGGCCCACCGCTTCTTCATGGCGACCATTTCCTTGTTGGGTTTGATGACCCGCGAGGTGGTTTGCCGTTTCTTGTCGTTGATCCAGTTGCCTTGGTTGTCGCGAAGCACGGGCAACCGTTTCGTCACGGCCGGGACTCTGGCGACCTTCGTCGGCTTCGTCGCGTACCAGTAGGCCACGCTGCTCATCTCGTTGCAGAGATGGTTGCCGTGGCCGTGTTCGATGGTGGCCTTCAGCGTCTTGCGGAAGCGGACGGGATTCTCGATGTGGTGTACGTAGCTGGTCTGATACCCGTTCGTATGGGGCTCGTAGATGGACGAGCCGTTTCGCATGAAGGCGTTCGGCTGCATGCCCCATGCCTGGTTCAGGTAATCCTCGCTGCCGGTGCCGTGCAGGTCGGGTGGCCACTTGTAGCCGTCCACCCAGATCATGTCGTCGCCTTCACCCCACCAGAGTGAATCGAAGTTCGTTACGCTGAGGTTGCAGCCGATGTAGTGGCCCTGGCCCTTCGTATCAAGAATGACGTAGTTGTTGTCCCAAGCCGTTTTCGCCTTATTGACGATGTCGGTTTCCGGGCGGTTGACGGGGATTTCGGGTCCCCAGCCGCCAAAGGGGTTCTCGCGCCGGAACTCGGCATGGAAGTACATCGGGTCCTCGTCCGGTGGCGAATCGTAGGTCTCGTAATCCACGTAGAAATACTGCCCGTGCCGTTCATCGCTTTCGTTGACGAGCTCGACGAGGGCGCGTTCTTTGAAGGGCATGGGCACGTAGCAATTCAGCGCGCACCCTTCGTTGAACTTGTTGTTGTTATTGGTCGAGGCGCTGAACAGGAAACTCTGATACGAGTTGACGATGCCGTGGCCCAGGCCGAAGAAATCGCCCAGGGGAACGACAACGCTCGGGGTCTTGGCGTTATCCCACGTGATCTTCAGGAGACACTCGCGGTAGTGGTTCCGCTGCGTCATCCAGATGTGGGTGATCTTGCCAGGCCCCTTGATGTCGGCGAGGACTTTCGTTTCCCTTGGCTCAAGGCCCCATGCGTCTGCGTTCCGGCCGGTCACGTCCCACGACGAACACCGGCCCGCCTTGGCGTCACTCAGTTTGGTCAATCCATCCAGCATGCCGTGTCTCCTTAGAAGCCCTCAGTGGGGCTGTTGAAGAAGTCCGAATCTCCCGCGCGCGGGCCGCGAAAAGACCTGGGACAGTCCCGTCTGCGTCCGCTTACGGCGGACTCCGCTTGGTACAGTCCCGGTTTTTCGCTTCTCCTCTCGCGCGCAGACGACTTTCTCAACAGCTCCTCAGTGCCCTAGTTGTCTCTCAGATTCGGCAGCGCCGCAGTGCAGGCGAGCGCCTACGCCTTCCGGTCCCAGAATCCGTCCTTGTCACGGTTGCGTTGCCGGACGAACGTGCTCAGGGCACCCGCGACCAGGAAGGTCCACACCAGCCACCCCACGCCGATCATCAGTAATGCACTGGCGGGATATCCCTCATACGGCTCGGACAGCTCGGCGATCAGGCTCCATCCCAGGATGAAGGCCAAGACCGTCGGAACCACGAACGTGACCGTCCATTCCCACCAAAGATCCCAGAACATGGGATACCGGCCCTGCTTCGCGCTCACCATGTGGAAGTGGAGTTTGTCGATTCGGTAATACCACCCGATGAGGACGCATTCGAGCAACCCGACGAGGATCAGTCCGTAGTTGTTCAGGAAGTGGTCGACAATATCCAGCCAGATCACGCCGGCCTGGGTGGTGAAGATGATGCTGCCCAAGGCGCCAATCCCGCACGTGATGGACACGGTGAGCATGCGCGGCCAGCCGAACTTGTCGATAGCAGCGGAGACAAAGGCCTCCGCGATCGACATGGCCGACGTGAGGCCGGCCAAGACCAGGGTCAGGAAGAAGAGAACCCCGAACACACCGTTCAGTGCGGGAAGTGCCGAGATCGCCTTCGGGTAAACCACGAAACACAGGCCGGGGCCGCCCGCGACCACCTCTTTCACCGGGACCCCTTGCTGGCCGGCCATGTAGCCCAGAACGCTGAACACGGCAATGCCGGCAAAGATGGAATAGGAGCAGTTGACGATGCTGGTGATGAAAGCATTGCGCACGAGGTTCGTCTTGCTGGGCAGATAGCTGGCATAGGCGATCATGATGCCGAACCCGATAGACAAGGAGAAGAAGATCTGACCGAATGCGGCGTTCCACACCGCCACATCGCCCAGCTTGGAGTAGTCCGCCTTCACGTACTCGCGCAATCCCTCCAGTGCGCCATCGAGGAAGAGCCCCCACACTACCAGAACCGTTGTAAGGACCAGCAGGATCGGCATAAAGATTTTGCTGGCCACCTCGACGCCCCGGTCGACACGCCGCGCGCAAATTGCCCACAGCACGAACCAGATCACAAGCGTCATGGCGAGGATGGGCCCCTGGATGCCGCCAATGCTGAAGACCCCTTCACTGGCGTTCAGGAACTGGTCGCCGAAGAAGAACGCTTCGGTGTCTTCGCCCCAACGAAACTGTCCGGTTCGTAGCGACTCCAGGGAAAACAGCATGTACAGGGCGCACCATGCGATGACAACCACGTAGTAGAGGTTGATGCCAAACATAACAAACAGGACCGGCCACCAGCCCAGCCATTCCCAACGGGGGTGGATCTTGTGCATGGAGTGGGGCGCCGACGCCCGCATTTTGTGGCCGATGGCGAACTCAAGAATCATGAGCGGGATGCCGGTGGTGACCAGGGCAATGAGATAGGGGATCAGGAAGGTGCCGCCGCCGTTTTCGTGGCAGACGTAGCTGAACCGCCAGATGTTGCCCAGTCCGATGGCCGACCCGATGGCCGCCAGCAAGAACCCCAGATTGCTGTTCCAGCGTCCGCGTTCCATGACGTTTTCCTTCATCTAGTCCAGGTAATGGAGGCGGTGTGAGTGCGCGTACCCCAGGCCGGTGCCTCCTCAAGCCCAACGCGGGGTCAGTATAGCGCAAAGCCCGCCGCGTCGCCAGACACGCCTCTGCCAGATCGGAGGCTCTTGCCTGGACTGATCCGCCGTCGTCCGCTACCATGATGGACCTGTCAACACAAGGAGTTCCGCCGTGCCTCGTCTTAGAGCAAGGTTCTGTCTCGCCACCGTACTATTGGTCTTGAGCACGGTCTCGTTTCTTGCGGGTCCCGCGCACGGGCAGGAAGCCGACGGGGAGGACGAAGTCATGAAGCGTGTGCCCTATGGCACTGACACCTGGGATACGAAACTGGGGAACCACCGGGCCTTGATTCGGGTAACGGAGAAGGCCGATGCGGTTCGCGTACAGTTGCCTTGGCGACGCAGGGATCGCGATCCTCAGAAGAAGCACGTGGTGATTCTGGACGCTAAAACCCACCGGCCTATCCCGAACGTGAAGGTCCTGGCCGTCGATGCCGACCTTGGCGACATTGTGTTCCAGCCTGCCGCCATGCCGGGCGACTATTGCGTCTACTACCTGCCCTATGCGAAGGGCGGAGGCGGCATCTCGTCGGGAGGCTACGAGATCCCTTCCGAGACAGCGGACGCCGCGTGGCTCAAGCGCCACGGCCTGGATGCAGGACCGGCCCCGGATCGCTTTCCCTTCGCGGACGTGGTCGAGTTCCAGGCGCGCAGCGACTTTCACCGCCTGGACCCGATGGAACTCCCCGCCACCAGAAGCGAACTCGACGCCCTCATCGCCCGGCATCCGGGGAAGGCCTATCTGGTGTTCACGGAGGATCGCCGGAATCCCATCCGCATGCCCGACGCGCTGCCGCTGTGCTGGGTGGACCGCGGACCTTCGAATGTCCACGCCGGGGAAGCCTTGCGCTACGAGTACTACGCATTCCAGATCGGCTGCTACGCGGTCGGGCAGGACCTTGAAGACCTTCGCATCACCTTCCGGGAGCTTCGCACCGCCGAAGCCGCCGCCATGTCCGCCAGCGCGC
>JAAEQP010001820.1 GCA_024231375.1 bacterium
CCGCCTCTCCCGGTCGCCGCCGTGCACACTGACAACGCGTTCCCTTCGTCGCGCCATCACGCGTCGTCCTCCAACGTCACTGGCGAAACGAACCCCTCCGGCTTCACCGCCAACACCGAGCACTCGATCTGACCCAGCACCGACTCTGCCGTACTGCCAATAAGCAAGCCTGGAATCCCCGTCCGGCCCACTGTCCCCATCACGACAAGGTCCACCTGTTCCTTCTCCGCAACTTCGGGAATCACCGCCTCCGGCATTCCCGTCACATAACGCACGTCAAACTTGTCGGGGTCTCCATGGAACTGCCCGAGAAACTCGTCCGTCGCCTTCACGCGGACCATGTGGATCTGTTCCATATACGTCTCATAATCGTCGAAATGGGAACGCACGGCAGGAAACTCCTCCGCAATGGAGTCCCAAGCCCTCACAATGAACAACTCGCACTCCTCAAAGGCCGCCAACGAGGTGCTCAGTTCCAGGATCTTCTTGTTGAGCGCGTTCCGCACCGTGTCCCCCGGCTCGGGATCCACTGCCGCCAGGATTCGTTCGAACCGGCCTGCCACCGCCTTCCGCACCAGCCACACCGGACACGGACACTTCCGGAGGAGGTGCATCGCCGTGCTCCCCACCGTCACCCTGCCTCCGCTCGCGACCGTGTCGGGGTCCTTGATCACGATATCGTGATCGCCGCGCAAGACTTGCCGAATGATCTCGATGAAAGGCACCCCCACCAGCACACGGGTAAACACCTCGACTCCGGCTTCACGCGTTCCCGCAACCATGGTCTCCAGCCGTTCCTGCAATGGCCCCGCCAACAGAAGGCCCTCGCCACCCGCCTCGTCCGGCAGGACCTTCCCCACCCAGTGCGGCAATTCCTTGCGCACCGCCACCACCG
>JAAEQP010001821.1 GCA_024231375.1 bacterium
GAAGTCGTGGCCATCGACGGCAAGGCCTTGCGTCGCGCCGCCAACGCAGGCGAGCGATTGGACTACATCGTCAGCGCGTGGGCCGCAGAGAACGAACTCGTACTGGGACAGGTCAAGGTCAAAGACAAGTCCAACGAGATAACCGCCATCCCCGAGTTGCCCGAAGTGCTTGACCTCGACGGCTGTATCGTCACCATCGACGCCATGGGGTGCCAGAAGACCATCGCAAAGGGCATCGTGAAGCAGGGCGCCGACTACGTACTCGCCCTCAAAGGCAACCACGCCACGGTCCTCGACGAAGTCAAGGACTACTTCGCCGACGCCGTACCCCCCTGTGCCACCCAATGCGCCGACACCGTTTCCGAAGGCGTCATGGACTTCTTCGAGACCAACGACAAGGGGCACGGCCGTATCGAAACGCGCCTGTATTGGCAGTCCATTGATATCGACTGGTTCGAAGACAAGCCCCTGTGGAAGGGCCTGAAGAGCTTCGGCATGGTCGAGTCTCTACGGCGCACCAAGGAATCCAGCTCGATTGAACGCCGCTACTACCTCAGCACACTTCCTCTCGACGCCCAGACCTTCGGAAGGGCCGTGCGCGACCACTGGGGCGTTGAGAACGGGCTCCACTGGACGCTAGACGTGCTCTTCCGCGAAGACGACAGCCGCGCCCGCACCGGTAATGCCTCCCAGAACCTCGGCACGCTAAGACGAATAGCCACGAACCTCTTCAAGCGGAACACGTCCAGAAAGATCCCCATGCGCCAGAAGCGCATCCTCGCCGCACTGGAAACCAAGTTCCTCGAAGAACTCCTAGGAATTTAGATGCGTTTGCCCTGTACCTTCTACTACCTGTGCGGCGTGCTGGACGGCTTCAGCCGCGCCATCGTGCACTTCGAGATCCGCGAATCCATGACCGAGGCGGAAATCGAGGTCGTCCTGCAGCGGGCCAAGGAGAAACATCCCGAAGCCACCCCGCGTATCATCAGCGACAACGGCCCTCAGTTCATCGCCAAAGACTTCAAGGAATTCATCCGCATCAGCGGTATGACCCACGTGAAGACCTCACCGTACTATCCGCAGTCGAACGGCAAGATCGAGCGTTGGCACAAGTCCCTGAAGACCGAATGTATCCGGCCCAGAACGCCCTTGAGCCTAGGGATGCGCGTCGCGTGGTGGACGAGTTCGTGACCCATTACAACACGGTACGTTTGCACGCCGCCATCGGCTATGTGACACCCAAAGACATGCTAGAAGGACGTCAGGCCGAGATACACGCCGAACGCGACCGCAAGCTCGAAGCGGCGCGCGAAAAACGACGCCTGCGAAGACAGTTGAATACGGAGACCACCGTCGCGTAATGTGACGGTTGCCGGGCGAAACGGAGGCAGTGTCTGCTGGTGAGCGGCCTGCCAAGGGATAGCCCGGTCAGGCTCATCAGACGATGAGAGGGCGTGGCGTACAACTGGCGCCA
>JAAEQP010001822.1 GCA_024231375.1 bacterium
CGGGCGACCTTGTGCCCTTGGATAGCGACACGCCTGCATTCGACGGGGCTGTAGGACCCGCATACCGCGTGGGACCGGCCGGCCTATGCGACCCGCCAATGGAAGTGTGGTTGCCTATCCCCGACGGCGTGGACCCGAACGCGGTGACCGTCTACTACTACCTCGACGGCGGCGACGACACCGGCTGGCATCGTGGCGACACCGTAGCCGGCTGGCTCGTAGCGGACAGCATGGTCATGATTGCCGACGAGACCGGCACACGTCTGGGCATGACCATCCGCCACGGCTGCGTCATCCAACTCGCCGACACCGAACTCGTGGTACGGCCAACCACCTCGGCGATTGTGCCCTGGCCGCCGACTGGCGACACGTTGCTGGTGATTGCGGCCTTGATGGCAGTGGTTCTCGTGCGGGCGAAGCAACGCGCCCACTGAGGCCGAGGAGGGTCACCCCATGAACAGATTGAGCGTGCTGACGAAGCTGACACGCGCGACCGTCCTTGCGGCCGTGCTGACAGGTGTGGCATGCGCCGCGATGGGCGAAGTGCCCACAACTCTGACGCTTGACGCGACGCCGCCCGCAGTAACTCTCGGTGGCTGGGTGACGCTGAGCGGTTCAGTTGCGCCAGCTCCAGGGGCAGTGTCCGTGTCGTTTGACGGCACAACGACTCCCCCGGGTGGGACAGACACTCGTCCGAGCGCAACGACGGCAACGGCAGAGTCGGCCTTTTCTGTGGCGTTCCTGCCGGATGAAGCAGGGGCGTGGACTTTCTCTGCCGAATGGGCGGGCGACAGCACGTACGACGGGGATGAAGGCTTTGCCGCTGTCACGGTTGAGAAGGCTCAGCCTTCGCTGACCCTCACCCTCAACGCGTCGTCGGCGGCGATGGGGCATGACGAGTTGGAGGCTACGGCGGTGTTTACGGCGGGGTTGCCGGCGGAGTTGGAGGGCCTGTACGCCGGTCTGCCGTTGAAGGTCTGGATCAAGAAGCCGGATGCGTCGACGGCAGGGCCGGTGTTGGGTGCCACGGATGGGGACGGGGTTGCTGTCTTCAATGCGGCGGCGCTTTCGTCGGCGGGGATTGTGTTCAACGAGCCGGGGTTGTGGCAGTTCATGGTGGAGTTCGAGGGCGACGACAATTTCCTGTCCGCGACGTCGACTGGGTATGGCCGTCCGGATTCGACGCGGCTTGCGGTCTTTAGCCGAGCGGGATACGCGATCGTCGTGGTGGGCAAGTACGATCACAACGGCGAAGGGGTGACGGAACATGCGAAGACGGGCGATGCGGTGTATCGAGCCCTCCTGAGCCGTGGATTCGCCGACGAACACATCTACTACCTGCGCGAGGCGGCTCAGCAACAGGTCGCGCCGGACATCTTCGTAGACGACACCACACCGAGCCAGATGGACCTCCAGTGGGCGATCGAGACCTGGGCGGCGGACAGGTTGACGGAGTCGCCCGCGCCGCTATACCTGGTCTTGTTGGACCACGGGAGCGAATGGTCGTTCTACGTATACGCGGGCAGTTACGACGAAACGCGGTTGGTGACGTCGTTCGAACTGGACAGCTATCTGGACACGCTGGAGGCGCAACTGGACAGCGCCGCGCTGGCAGAGCCGCGCGTGGTGGTGTGCGGGTCGGGCCACTCGGGCTCGTTCATCGACCACGTTTCTTCGGAGAACCGCGTCGTGATCACGAGTTGCGCAGCCGACGAGATCTTGCATCGCGGGGTGATCGACCCGTTGGACGGTGTCCGCGAAGGCGAGTTGTTCACGCGGGAATTCTTCCGGTATGGGGCCGAAGGCAAGACGCTCAAGGAGTCGTTCGAACTGGCGTCGGACCAGACGCTGGAATACACTGCGACAAGAAGCAACGGTGCCGTGGCGGATCGACCCCAGAATCCCACGCTGGACGACAACGGCGACGGGGTTGGCACGGTAGCGGAGGTGTTGTCGTTCGAGACGGGACACGATGGTGCCCGGGCCCACGGATTGGCGCTGGGATACGGCGTGAACGGTGGAGGGCCGGCGGCGTGGGTATCTGCATCGGGGACGGTTGTACTAGGGCCGACGGATCCTATGGTTCAACTGGAGGCAAGAACGGATGATGCGTTCCCCGGCCATACTGCCTGGCTTGAGGTTAAGACCCCTTCGTACGCAGGCGGGAGTGTGATCGACCCGAGCAACCCGTACTCGCAGATGGCGGTGGTGCTGCCGTCGTTCGCGTACGAGGCAGGGATCAGCGACCCAGGTACGGGCTACTACCGTTGGGAGACGTTCGGCACGACGTTCGACGCGCCGGGGACGTACAAGGTGTTCTACTATATCCAAGATGCGGACACCGGCGATATCAGCGCACACGTCACGACGACCGTGTACCGTCAAGGGGCCGTGAACCAGGCACCGCCGGCGGTAACGCTGGTGTACCCGGCGGATGGGGGATATGCGATGTACACGACGTTCCTGGCATGGAACGAAGTGACGGACCCGGACGGGGACGATGTGACGTACCGCGTGGAGGTTGCCGAGGACGCTGCGTTCACAACCGGCCTGCAGGTGCAAGAAGGTTTGGAGACGACCGTCACTCAAGTAACGGGTCTTGCGGATTTGGTGACCTACTACTGGCGCGTCGTCCCGGTCGATGAATACGGCGCCAGTCCGGCGTCGCACACGGTGTGGTCCTTCAGGGGCGATATCTACGGCCTGTCGCCTGGCGCCGTGACGGGTGTTGTAAGCGACTTGAGCACCGGGGAAGGCATCGCGAACGCGACGGTGACGTTGCCGGGCCAGGGCACGGCAACGACCGCGTCGGACGGCCGCTATTTCCTGAGCGCGGCGGCCGGTTGGTATACCGTGCAGGCGTCCGCGACGGGCTACGACCCGCAGATGCGTACGGTGACGGTGTTCACGAGTTCGGCGACGACGGCGGACTTCCAGTTGACGTCGAACGTGCAGTTCCGTTGGGGCGACGTGAGCGCGGACGCGCAAGTGGGCACGATGGATGCCTCGCAGGTGCTGCAATGGATGCTGGGGATGATTCCGTCGTTCCCGGTGGCGCCGGGCACGATCTATCCGGCGTATCCGGCGTGCGCGGACGTGAGCGACGACGCTACGGTGGGTACCGTGGATGCGTCGTTGATGCTGCAGAAAAAGGTAGGGCTCATCGCGGCGTTCCCGGCGGACGACAACGGCGACGGATTTGGTCCTGACGGGGCGAAATCCAACGCGACCAAGAGCGTCACGCGACCGGTGCTTGTGGGCGGCTGGGCGGTTCAGGCGGATGCTGTGACCGTGCGCATCCCGGCTGACCTGGGCGCGGGGCCGGATGATGTCATCTCGATTCCCGTGTCCGTGGACGCGGTGTCCGGGTTGGTGGGCTACTACTTCGAGTTGGCCTTTGACGGGGCCGTGTTGAGTTACGAAGGCGTGAGCGCGGGAAGCTTGACGGCATCGTGGGGGACGCCAAGCGCGAATCCGCAGACCGGTATCGTGCGTGTGGCCGCGGCAGGCGCGACGGCCGTGAACGGTGCGGGGTCGTTGGCCGTGATCCAGTTGCGCGTGCGGGCGGACATGACCGACGGCGCGACCTCGTTCTTGAACTTGCAGGGCGTCCAATTGAACGACGGCGCCGTGAGCGTGACCACCACCTCGGGGACCTTCGAGGTGGAAGTGGCCTACGACATCCGCGCACCCCAAGGCCTGCAATGCGCGCCCGACAGCGAGTTCGACGTGGATGTGACCGTCGACGATGCCGACGGCGTGGTGGGCTACTACTTCCGGATGGCTTACGACGCCGGCGTGATCGAATACGTGAGCGCCACGCCGGGCGGCTTGGTGGCGGCATGGGGCGCACCCACCGTGAACGCCGGCGTTGGTACCGTGTCCCTGGGCGGATACGGGGCGACGCCATTGGCCACCGGCGGGAGTCTGATGACCCTGCGATTCCGCGTGCGCACCGGCGTGGTCCACGGGCAAACCTCGCCCCTCATCATCGACGAAGCCGACTTCAACGACGGCGAGTTGGGCGCCATCCTCCACGACGGCTCTATGATGGTCAACGACGCCGCTGGATTGCCGCTTGCCGGCGCGGCCCTGCTGGCACTGATACTGGGAGGGGTTGCAGCGAGGCGCGCGGGGCGCAGGAAACGGCACTGACGAAAGGCCATGCCTCAGGCCACGCGCGGCCACAGGGCGCGCAGTGGCATCCCATGCTCGAGCTTGCTCTTCTCGCGGCCGGCGGGTAGCCTGATGGGACGCCTAGGCATACCATTACACATCGAGTCCGGGAGGAGGGGTCAATGTTTGTGTTGCTGATGAGTTGTTTGCAGTCCAGCGTTGTGAGTGCGGCGGACGGACCGAATCTCGTTCCAAACGCGTCGTTCGATCATGTGACGGACGGAAGTCCCACGGGCTGGGAGCCTCGCGCCTGGAACGACTCGCACGATCATGCGAGCTGGGACATCGATCCGGCGGGCCGGACCGGCCAATGCGTGACCATTCGTACGCGTGGCGACGCGAGCGCTGACGCGGCCTGGACAGCGCGCGTCACGGTTCGACCGCACACGTTCTACCGCCTCTCGGGCTGGATCAAGACCCGCGGTGTAGAAGGAGCCACGGGCGCTCTGCTCAACATCCAGAACATGCAGCACGTGCGGACCCAAGCCGTTACGGGCACGAGCGATTGGACGCGTGTATCGACGACATTCCGAACGGCGGACGCGCCGTTGGACCTTGAGATCAACTGCCTGTTCGGAGGCTGGGGCGTGGCGACGGGCCAGGCTTGGTACGACGACGTGCTTCTCGAACCCGTGGATGTGAACGAGTCGACCGAGGCCGTCGTGACGGTAGACACCGACGCCGAGGCCATTCCGTACAGTCCAATGCTCTTCGGTGGATTCCTGGAGCACTTCAACCGCCAGATATACGGAGGGGTGTTCGACCCGGGGTCGCCGCTGTCGGACGAGCAGGGCTTCCGGACGGATGTTCTCGAGGCACTGAAGGAATTGAAGGTGCCTGTCGTGCGCTGGCCGGGGGGGTGTTTCGTCAGCGGGTACCATTGGGAAGACGGGGTGGGGCGAGACCGCCAGGCCACGGACGACATGGCGTGGGGCGTGCGGGAGCCCAACACCTTCGGCACGGATGAATTCGTGGAGCTCTGCCGGGTCGCCGGATGGGAACCGTTCATCTGCAACAACGCCGGTAACGGGACCGTGCAGGAAATGGTCGACTGGGTGGCGTACTGCAACGAAACGGACGGTCCCTTCGCCGAGATGCGCAAGGAAGGCGGCCACGCCGAGCCGTTCAACGTCGTTCTCTGGAGCGTCGGCAACGAAAACTGGGGCGGACACGAGATCGGGCAGAAGACCCAGGAAGAATGGGGGCCGCTGGTCGTCGATGCGGCGAAGCGGATGAAAGCGGTCGATCCCGATCTGCAACTGTCCGCGGCGGCGCTTCCCAGCCGCGAGTGGACGGTTCCTCTACTGGAAGCGGCGGGCGATTACCTGGACTACATCTCAATTCACCAGTACTGGTTGCCCTTGTGGCAGAAGCACGAAATACCGAGTTACTTGGCGTGTGTCGCGCTCTCAGAAGGCCCGGAGGATCTGATCGCCAACTATATCGCCATTCTCGAGGAGACCGGGTACCGGGGCCGAATCAAGATCGCCTTCGACGAATGGAACCTTCGCGCATGGCACCATCCCGGCTTCCCGCGCAAGTCGGTGAGCGACTACGATGATCCGGAAGTGATTGCGCTGGTGAAAGCACGCGACAAGAGCTTGATCGCATCGCAGTACACCATGGCCGATGCGCTGTTCACGGCGTCCTTCCTCAACGCGTGCCTCCGACACGCCGAAGACGTGGGCATGGCCAACATCGCGCCGTTGGTGAACACGCGCGGACCGCTGCACGTGCATCCGAAAGGGGTCGTGAAACGCACACACTTCCACACGTTGGCCATGTACGCCAACCTGCTCGGCGCGCGTGTCGGAGCATGCACGGTAGATCGCGCCGGCGTTCTCTTCCACGGCGACCAGTTTGTTCCCGTGGTCGATGCGGTCGCAACGGTGAACGACGCAGGCACGATCTGGACTCTCGCCTTGGTGAACCGGCACCCCTCAAGTTCCGTGGACTGTACGGTCAACCTGAAGGATACGCCGCTATCCGGCACCTTCGCCGCGACGGTGCTCGAAGGCGATTCGCCCGATGCCTTCAACGACATCGAGCATCCGGACCGCGTGACGCCCGAGGACCGGCAAGTCACGTTCCGTGACGGGGTCACCGCGTTGCCGCCGCATTCGCTGACCATCGTAGACGTGCCGGGCGGGCAGTAGGCGGCGCGTCCAGAGGCGTGTCGACCCGAGGGAGGGCCGAGCCTATCGCTCCCCCTCACCGTCCCGCACCAGTTTCCAGACGTCGCTTTCCATGTTGTTGCCGGCGACCATCCACAGCGCGTCGTCGTATACGAAGACGCTGGCGGCATGACGTACGGCCCAAGGAGTGTCCGGGACTTCGTGCCAGGCGACGCCGTCCGCGGAATGCCACACGTCGTTCCGGTTACCCTTGTTCCAACCTTCCATGACCCACATGCGGCCATCGAACACGGCGACATCGTGGTACTGCCGAGGGTGCCAGGGCGTGCTCTCGGCGTGGCATTCCCAATGGACGCCGTCGGCCGTGCTCCATACGTCATTGTAGAACCGGCGTTCGGGTTCGTCGGGCGTGTCGTAGGTTCCACCACCAAGAATCCAGATGCGGTCGTTGAAAACGACGTTGCCGCCTATCATTCCGCGCGGGCTCCAGTGGGGGCCTTCCGGTTCAACCTTCTCCCAGTGGATGCCGTCCTCGGAGTTCCAGACATCGTCGTAGAGCGCGTTCTCGGCGGGGGCGAATTGTGAGGTGGTCTGCCCGCCCATGACCCAGATCTTGCCTTTGAATGCGACCGTGTAGTGAAGCGCGCGGGGACACCAAGGCACTTGGTGTCCCTTGTTGACGTGGTCCCACGTCTTGCCGTCCGAGGAATTCCAAACGTCGTACTGATAGTGGCCCTGAAGCGGATCGCCTCCGACGATCCACATTTCGTCCTTGAAGACGACGTATCCGGCGGTATGGCGCCCTTCCCACTCGCGCACGGGGTCGAAGGCCTCCGTGCCATAGGTGTTGGGACGCACAAGGGTCCACGTAGCGCCGTCCGTCGATTGCCAGACGTCGTTGCTGCACTTCTGGGGGAAATGCACCTTGTCCGGCGGATTCCAGCCGCCAATGAGCCACATCTTGTCCTTGTACACAAGCGCGCCGGCCCCGTCCCTGGGCGCGAACGCGGCCTTGCCCGTGACCTGAATCCACTTGTAACGCGGGACCTCCGTCTCCGCGGCTAACACGGAGGCGCCGGCCAACGCGAACGCAATCGACAACAAGACGGCCTTGGCGAGCATGGCCATGTCCTCCTCTACAATCATTCTCCGCGCTTCATCTCCTCTACCGAGGCGATGACGGCGTCGGCAAGGTATTCAAGCTGCTCCTTGGCGAAGTCGTACAACGGCAGATGCGTGAAGCGATGCTGGAAGGCCTCCTCCGCCACGGGGCAGGTCTTCTCAATGGCTTTGGTGTCGTACCCGAGTTGTTTCATGACGCTGAATTTGTACAGCGGCGCGAAATGGGGGATCTGGACGATGCCGCGGGCGTCGAGCTTCTTCTTCAGCATCTGCATGTCGCCGCCGACCACGTCGGGCTCGATTTGCAGCAAGTAGAGGTGGTGGGTGCTCTTGACGTTCTTGTCATCCCCAAGCGGCGTGATGATGCCTGGCACCTTGCTGAAGCGCTTGGTGAGGTACTGAGCGGCGCGCTTGCGCTTCGCGATGATGCCCTTCATGCGTTTCATCTGCTGCACCAAGCCAAGGGCTTGCACCTCGGTCGTCGAGTAGTTGCCCGTGAAGAAGTACCCTTCCTTGCCTTTGAAAGCGGGCACATCGTACAGCCAATTGGGGATCTGGCGGCTGAGGTCGAGGCCCAGGAAACGCGCGC
>JAAEQP010001823.1 GCA_024231375.1 bacterium
CTCCGCTATGCATCAGAGCCCCGTACACCGCTTCGGGGGTACCCACCGCCGCGGGACAGGCTTTGCTGGCCATGACGCCCGTCAACCACGTGGGCATGCTGTCGATCATGGGCATGAAGAGGTGCGTCAGGGGATCGCGGCCACTCCGATGCCGCTTCAGCAACGCATGCACATGGGCTGCGGCAACCTTGCTCGGGAAACACGGATCGATTCGACCGAGTCCGAGCCCGTCTTCAATGAGTCGCGGGGCGGTGAACCCGGACCAAATCAGATTCTCGCCCGGTACGCCGAGGTGTTGGAAGAACCCGCTGAAGAAGGGTGCGAGCCCGTAGAAGTCGAGAATCTGAGGCATCCCGATTCGCAAACCCTCGCGTGTCGCGGCCACGCGTTTCGACGCGAACCGGCGAGCCGGGCGGCTCACGACCTGAGGCAAAGCAACCGGCTTGAATGCGTCCCGAGCAGCCCGCCGGGAAAGGTTTGATGCCGGCGTTTCCGCGGACGAAACGGCGCTCAAGAGCCCGCGCCCGTCCTCGCCGGATTCACACGCGCCAGCCATGATTCGCCGGACCGGACCGTCCGGGGTGATCAGTTCGATGAAGGTACGCACGCACGCGTTTCCGCATCCCGTGCAACGGACCGAGTCATCGCGGCGGCTCTGGTGCCGTAGCGTAGCGGCGGCGTCGAACCCGATAAACGAGGAAGCGCGCCACGGGGCGTCCATGCCGTCCAGGAGTTCGAGAGCGCAGCCGACGGCGCCTGCTTCGCCACAATGGGGATGCACGATGATTTGGGGGAAAATGCCCGTCCGTTTGAATTGCCGCTGGATGTAGTCGACTTGCGCCTTGACGGCGGCAAGGTTGCGTTGCGTGCCCCCCTGGAGCACGAAGGTGCGTCCGAGTCGTGGCAGATCGGGTGTCCTGCAGACATGAAGCCACACGTTCTTAGGCAGCACGGCGGCAAGACCCGCCAGAATCTCAGCAGGCCCCCACCCGTCCCGCTGGAAGGCCACCCGCTCCGATTGCAGGAACACGGCGCAGCCGTGCTGAAACTCAGGCATAGCGGCGGCTCTGAAGGCGTGGTCGGCGTAGTCTTCCGGCACAATGCCCAGCGATTCGGCGGAGGCTTGCAGGAAATGGCCCGTGCCGGCGCAGCACTGCGAGTTCAACCGAAAATCATGCACGGCGCCATCATCCACCAGCATCACTTTGATGTCTTGGCCGCCAAGGTCGCAGATGACGTCCGCGTCGGGTTGTACGCGCAAGCCGCCGGCGGCATGGGCCGCTGTCTCCACCAACACCCGGTCCGCGCCGAACACTTGGGCGAACAGGTCCTTGGCATAGCCCGTGACCGCCAACCCTGCCACACGCGGGCGGGAGATTGAGGTCTCAAGCCGCGACCGCAGGTCGGCAAGCACGGCTTGGGCGTCGTCAATGGGGTCGGCTTGGTTCAGGCGGTACGCCTTGGCGACAACGTCGCCGTGGACATCCAGCGCCACAGCCTTCACGCTCGTTGAACCCGCGTCGATGCCGATGATGACGGGGTCGCCATCCTCGACGACAGACAAGGCCGGTACGACGGGCGGATAGGCATGCCTGAAGGCGGCAAGGTCGTCCGGGTCGGACCCAAGACCGGGTATACCACGACGCGATTCGGTACCCGAGTGGCGTGAAATTGCCGAGTATCGGTCCAGGTCAAGACCGGCGTTCTCCTCACCCGGCTCCGTCCTTCCGCGCAAGTGCTCCACGGCCCCGAAGGCCGCATAGAACTCGGCGTCTTCGGGCACGGCGACAAGCGCGGTCCGCGACGTATCCGGAACTTGCACGCCCCGGTCGGTCCAGAGCGCGGGCAGTGCGCGCCGCCACGCCTCCGCCAAGCCGGGAAGATGACGGTGCGGCCCACCCAGAAGCACGACCGGCGGATGTAGGGCGTGTCCGCGCGCAAGCACTGCCAGATTTTGCCGTACAATCGCGGAAAAGAGCGACGCCATCAAGTCAGTATCGGGAACCCCTTGACGGTGCAGACTCACAACATCGGATTCGGCGAAGACGCCGCACTTCGCGGATACGGGATGGATGTGGCCCGCCGCGTAGTCCTCGCAGGACAGGGATCGCGGGTCCATGCCGAGCCTTCCGGCAACGTGGTCGATGACAACCCCCGTGCCGCCAGCACATCGGTCGTTCATTGAAACCGTGCGCAGGCCGCGCCCAGTAGGCAATCCATCCCCCATCACGATGGCCTTGGCGTCTTCACCGCCCAGTTCGACGACGGTTCGCGCTTCGGGATTCCGGGCTTGCACGGCAAGCGACACGGCCCACACTTCCTGAATGTGGTCGACGCCGAGCAGGTCCGCTGTCGGGGCCGCGCCCGAGCCGGTTGCGCATAGATGAATCGGTCTGCCATTGTTCCGACCGGCGAGCGCTACGAGCGCGTGGTGTGCCACATCGGCGGGCCGGGCGCGGTGCCGTTCGTAGCTCTTCCACACGGTCTCACCCGAGCCAGAGTCGACCGCGACCAGTTTCACGGTGGTGCTGCCGATATCGAGTCCCGCCAGAAGCGCATCCTTCATGATGCACCCGCCTTGCCGCGCGTCGGGCGTCCCATCAGGGTGCCCACGTGCAGCACGAAGTTGGCAGCGGTGCCTACCACGCCGGGCGTCCGCGGGATGGTTTGCAGGGGACGGCGAAGTTCCGGGTGAGCCGCACAGAACCGGCGCACCTCCTCCAGACGATGCCCGCACTGGTTCAGACACCGCTGGAATTCGTCGCCGGTCCGTTCCCGCGCTTCAGCCAGTATCATCTGGATGCGCGACTGGGCGGCGGCTTCGCCGTCAACAGCCGTTTCGATGGGCAGGAACAACAGGTTGGGGTGCCGTTCGTAGACGCCAGCCATGGCGCCGTCGGATTGGGTGGACGGCATACAGCCGAAGGGTTTGACGCTGAACACGGCATGGGCGCGGGCGTGCTCGACGGCATGAAGTGTCTTCGCGATCTCAAGATGCGCTTCTCCGCCGCCATACCGGGGACTGAAGAAGGGACGAGCCAGGCGTTCCAAGGCGTCCTGATCGTGGTAGCCGGGCACAACGCCCCCGAAGGCGGCCCTTGCACGGGCGTAGGCCCTGCCGAGAATGCGGCTCGCGAACGCCAGTTGCCCCCGCCGAAGCCACGCGGACAGGCGGGATGTCCCGGGCAAGCCCTGACGGTCAATCAACTGTCCCCGCGCGTAGGCGAAGAGATACTGGAACCACTCGGTCATCGGATCGGGAAGGACTTCCGCGCCTTGGGATTCCAGAAAACTGAACAGGCGGTAGTTGCCGTCACCCTCGGTCATCTGGGCCCAGAACTCGCCCACCACGGCGCACACCGGTTTCGCAACGGCGAGGTCGACATCCACCTCGGCATCAATGATGCGGGCGCACTCCCGCAACACCCCGCCGAAGCGGTCGTTGACGAGGAGGCCGACAAACTCGGCCGTATCGTGCGGGTCGCTTCGTGTCGCCAAGGCGATCAACCGGGAGACGACACGGCTGCCGAGAGAAGGAACGCGCGGCCTGCGCATGGATTCCGCGAGACGCTCTACGCACGTGTCCACAGCGGCATCGCCGGACCCCGCCACGGTTTCGTACGGCCGGATGCGGCAAGCGAGTGTGTTCAGGATGTCGCTGAGCAAGGCCGCTTCGGTGAGGCGAAGAACGAACCGGACGTTGGCATCCAGCACCGTTCCTTCGGTATCGCTGGACGACCCCACAGCCTGCTGGAAGGTCAGTACCCGGAACCCTTCGAAACCCGCGTTGCGCAAGGCGAGACGGTACTCGGACTCATAAGCGCCGAACCGGCACGGTCCGCAGGCGCCCGCTGTGACAAACACGTAGTCGGCGAGGATCTGGCCCCGCGAAACGCCTTCATCACACAGCCTCCGCAGGAAGTTAATCAACGTTCCGCCGACAAAATGGGCGGGATTGCACATGGCCGCCGTGCCGTGCTCACGGCCCACGCGGGCGTCCTGGGCCGTCGGGACGGGCAACGCGTGCGCCCGGTATCCGAGGGATTCGAGGGCCGCGACCGTCAGGGTTTGCTGCCTGCGCGGGAGACCGCCGAATAAAAGGGTTACCTGTTGGCGTTTATCTGCTTGGGAGGGCTTGTGTTCCGCCCGAACGCGGTGCTGCAGCGACACACCTCCGGCGGTAGTGCCGGGCATGCGGAGTCGCTCGCTTTCAGCTATGCGTGTGGTTCCCATGCTCCCCCAGCGGCGTGTTGCCGTTGCGTGGCCACTTTACCATACGGCGTCCGCATGCACACGCGGCTCGACACGCACCTTGCCCACGCGACCCGGCACGCGCAGGGCGCACGCGCCCTGCGGACGCGCCTTGCGGACGCACCCGGTGCGCGTTGACAGCCGCCGCTGCAACTACGTAAGCTATGCTTTCGCTTGAAGAGGATTTTGCCCGGCACTACGTAGGGAACGAACACACCATGAATCGTACGCCATTTCAGTCAATACTGTCGCTTTGCACCGTCGCGGTGTGCTGCGCCCTGACGGCGCTGTCCTGCACGGACGGGGACCAGACCAGCGAGATCGAGGAAGTGCGCACCGTCGACACGCCGCGGCAACCTGCCCAACCCGACGCCACCAGCGCGCAGCGGTTCGGTCAGGAGCCCATGACGGAGGCGAACGCTCAACCCGCTGCCGCGCAACCCGCCATGCCCGCACCCAGTGCCTCTTACGCCTGGGACACCCCGGCCGGATGGACGCAAGGCCCCGAACGCATGATGCGCCTTGTGACCTTCCAGGTGGACGAATCGGGTGACACGGAATGTTACGTGAGCGTGCTCGCCAGCGCTGCCGGAGGCCTGGAAGCCAACGTCGCGCGATGGTACCGGCAGATGGGGCAGGAAGCGCCCGTGCCCGAAGCGCTGGCCGAGTTGCCGGTCGTCGACATTCTCGGCAAGCCGTCACCCTACGTCCTGGTGAAGGGAACGTACACGGCCATGGCCAGTGCGCCCATGTACGAATACGCGATGCTCGGGGCCGTGTGCGAACAACCCGACAGCGAAAGCGTGTTTGTGAAGATGGTGGGACCCGAGGCCGTCGTCGAAGCCCAGAAAGATGCGTTCCTCGCACTGTGTGCTTCGCTTCGTGTGGCGGAGGCGCCCGCCCAATGAAGCGCCTCTTCACACTGCTCTTCAACACGTTTGCATCGTATTGGCTGTCGTGCATGCTGTTCCTGTTTCTGTTGCTCCTGACCTTCCTGGGCACAGTCGAGCAGATGAATATGGGCCTGTTCGACGTTCAGCGGAAATACTTCGCGTCGCTGTTCCTGGTCCACGATCTGTTTGGCGCCATCCCCATCCTGCTTCCCGGCGTGTACCTTCTGCTGGTGTTGCTCTTCGTCAACCTCATCTGCGGCGGCATCGTCCGTGCACGGAAGGGATGGGGATTCGCCGGCGTACTGACGGTTCACGCTGGCATCGGACTCCTGCTATTCGGAGGGTTCGTGAAGTTCCAGGTCGCCGAAAGCGGGCATCTGACGATGTTTGAGGGAGACCAGACCGCCGAATTCCAGAGCTACTACGACTGGGAAATCGCGATTGCCTCCATGCCGGATGAGGGCGCCATCACGGAATACATCATTCCCGGCGCCAACTTCGTCCATCTGGCGGCCGGGAGCCGGGCAACCTTCACGCATCCGTCAATGCCGCTCGATCTCACGGTGTCAGGATACGCGCGGAACGCGTTTCCCAACCAGGCCAGCTCGCTGGTGGCCGGCGACGTGCGGGTCGCCGATGGGTTCTACCTTGAAGCCCTTGAACCAGCCAAGGACGCCGAACAGAACATCCCAGGCGCGTACGTGGAGGTGAGCGAGACGTCGTCCGGCGCCACGCGCGATGCCATCTTGTGGGGACAGCAACGGTTCCCGTGGTGCGTTCCGATTGAGGGCGCCAACTGGACCGTCGACCTCCGCAAGAAACGCACGCCCATCCCCTTCACGATTGCGCTGAAGAAGTTCACGCGGGAACTGCATCCGCGCACAAGCATCCCCAAGGTGTTCATGAGCGAAGTCGTGAAGATTGAGGACGGCATCAGCCAAGACGTCACCATCAGCATGAACGCGCCCTTGCGTCACAAAGGCTACACCTTCTACCAGGCGTCGTGGGGACCGCCCAATGCGGGTCCGCGCGACCGGCTCTACTCGACCCTGGCCGTGGTCAAAGACCCGGCGGAACGGGTGCCGCTCTACGCGAGCCTTGTGGTCACGGCAGGCCTGCTCCTGCATTTCGCCATCCGGCTGGTGGCTTATCTCCGAGCGGAACACGGAAAGTCAGCATGAAACACGCGCCCTTCATACATACCATCGTCTCTCTGGCCCTTATCGCCTTCGTGATGGGCGCGGCGCCTGCCTGGGGCGACAATCCGCCCGAGCAAGCCCCGGCGTGGGCCGACGATGTAATCCAGACATTCGAAAGGCTTCCCGTGCAAGACGAGGGCCGCGTGAAGCCGCTGAGCACATATGCCGCCTTCAAACTCTTGAAGTTCAACGGCAAACGGAAATGCGCGACCCGCGACGACGTGTCGGCCAGCCCCATCAAACGCATGATCGACAGCATGGGCGCGTCGGACGGCGAGCCCAAGGGCCGCATGCTAACGCCGACGGAGTGGGTGCTTGACTGCCTGTTCTATCCCCAGGTGACTGTCCATTACGAAGTGTTCCTCATCGAGAACACGGAAGACCTGGACGCCATCAACGTATCGCGGGCAGACAAGAAGAAGCGCGACCGCTACTCCTACGCGGAGTTGGCGCCGGGGCGCGACCGGTTGATGGAGTTGGGACAACAGTACGCGGCGATTCCGCAGAAAGAACGGACCTATTCCCAGGCCCAACTCGCCAATCTGGCCACGAACGTCATGGAGTTCGAGGGGCTTATTCACTACTTCGACTTCGCACGCCACGCCTATCCCGTGGACTCCGGGAGCATCCCGGGCGACATCGAGAACCGGTTCAGCAGCATTCTCGCGAACGCGCACCTTCTGCGCGTGGCACTGACCGTGCTCGAACACGGCGCGGACAGTCTGGACCAGATGATGGAGCCTGAGGAAGCGGCCAAGTTTCGCGAACTGCTGCCCGACGCCCTGGAATCCATGGACCCCGCCGCCCGGAAAGCCGGACTCGACGCACTCAAGGGATTGCTCAACGAGGTGGACGGCATGGGATCGTGGGCGAGCGCACTGGCGCTCCTGCCCCCGCCCGAGGGCGCTGGCGAGATCGCCCCGTGGTTGACGCCCGGCGACATGGTGTCCCTCGCCTTCTTTTCCGAAGCCCCCATCGACAGCGCTATCGCGAGCTTGCGTCTGTTGGAAGAGTTGCCACGTAGCGCAAGCGACCCCGCGGCCTTCGCGGGCAGCCTTGCCCAGTTCAGTTCCAGCGTTACCGCGGCGGCCTCGCGACGCAACGAGCTCGGGACTGTTGGAATGGAGGTGACCTTCTACAATGCCAAGCTCTTCTATCGGAGTCTGGTGCTGTACCTTGTTTGCTTCCTGCTCGTGGCGGTGGTGTGGATGCGGCCCAAGAGCCGGAAACTGTATTTGGCCGCGCTCTACGGACTGATGATTCCGACTGCCTTGCTCGCCGTGGGCATCACCTTGCGGTGCATCATCCGCGGCCGTCCGCCCGTCACGACGCTGTACGAGACCATCCTGTTCACGACCGCGACGGCCGTAGCGGTGTCGTTGTTCATGGAGTTCGTGAACCGGCAACGGATCGCGCTCTCCCTCGCCGCCATCCTCGGTGCGGTCGGCATGTTCCTCGCCAACAAGTACGAAGTGCGCGAGGGCGTGGACACCATGCCTAGCATGGTGGCCGTGCTCGACACCAATTTCTGGCTGTCCACCCACGTCACCACCATCATCATCGGCTACGCGGCCGGGCTGTTGGCCGGCGCCATGGGACACGTGTACATCCTTGGCCGGTTGATCGGATTTCGCAAGGAGGACAAAGCCTTCTACCGGAATGTTGCCCGCATGACCTACGGCGTGCTGTGTTTCGGTCTTGCCTTCACGACCATCGGCACCGTGTTCGGCGGCATCTGGGCTGCCGAGAGCTGGGGCCGGTTCTGGGGCTGGGACCCCAAGGAAAACGGCGCGCTCATGATCGTGCTCTGGATGCTGGCCGTGTTGCACGCACGACTCGGTGGCCACATCCGGGACTTGGGCGTATGCATCTCGGCAGTGATTTGCGGCATGATCGTCACCTTCTCGTGGTGGGGCATCAACCTGCTCGGCGTGGGCCTCCACACCTACGGGTTCACCAGCGGTATCCTGCGGGCGCTCATCGTCTTCTTCTCGATACAGGGCGCTGTCCTGCTGATGGGCGGCCTGGTGTGGCTGCGGGATCGCGGGGCAAACCCGCGAGCAAAGGCATAGGGGTCTGAAGTATCCGGACTAGGAGCGGATGACGTCATGGCGCCCGTCTACATCGCGGCGTACGACACGGAAAACCCCACGTGTCTTGACGGCGTTCGCCGCATTGTCGAAGTTCATGAGAACTATGACATGCCCGCCACTTTCTTCATGGTGGCGGGCCTTCTTGATTCCCAACGCGACGAGTATGTGGCGTTGCTCCGTGACCATCCCCTCTTCGAGATCGCGTGCCACACTTACTCGCATGCAGTGCTCGTCGATACGCCCAGCTACGGGAAGGCCGTGCCGGTCGACGCGTATCATCGCGAACTGACGGAGAGCAAGCAGCGCTTGGAAGACGTCTTCGGATGCGAGGTAGCCGGTTTGCGGCCTGCCGTGGGTTGCCCGGACGGTCTGGTCGCCCATCGCGAGGCACTGGACCACATTGCGGCCACCGGATACACCTACACGAGTTCGGCGCTCTGGGGTCCCCAGTTCTCGCTGCCCGCGCCCTTGCGATCACCCTTCGCCTATGCCGAACAAGGGCGCCCGGACCTGTGGGAGATTCCGTCCTGCGGGTGGCACGAAAACCTGCTCAAAGGCAACAACAAGACCGGACCCTTGCTGCTGTGTCTGTTCCCGCCCGACATGCCCGAAGCGATTCCACCGGGACTCATCAACGCGCCGGAGGAAGAACTTCAGTACAACAACCGCCCGTTTATCGACCGCGCGATTGCACAGGACGCATCCCACGTGACCCTCACATGGCACCCGTGGAGTCTGCACCGGTTTGACCCGGAAATGCGCATGCTGGAGTTGACCTTCGACTACGTGTTGAAGCATGAACTGCCGGTGGCCACGTTCTCTGACTTGGCGGCGGAATGCCGGTCTGGATCGATTGAGAACGGGCAGGGCGGATAGTGGAATTGAAAAGGCCCCGCGGGGTTTGGTGCGGCCGGCAGCCTGGGTAGTGGGTCTGGACCTAATTCTTCCCAAGTGACGCGTGTGTGCCGGCCGCGCCAAGCCCCGCGGGGCTCTATACGAACCGTCCGGCGACCTCAAACCCGGTGCAACCAGACGGGTATCGGAACCCTGAGGCCCGCGCGAGAACCTGTCCCAGCGCTGAGGACGCCGCGCCTACTAACCGGACAGGCCGTTCGTTCGGGCCATCGGGGACCTTGTCAGTCCAACGTCACCAAACAGTACAGACGGGGGCTCCGCGCGTTACAGGCGAATCCGGCCCGGATTGGAAAAAAAGAAACCCACGGGCGGGGCGTGTGCCCTGCCCGCGGGTTGTGGATAGCGAAATGGGGAAGGTCAGTCCTTACGTTGCTCGTCGTAGGGGACCGCTTCCGCGTTGGGCCGGTCGAAATCCTGGATGCGAATGTTGCGCCACCGGACTTCCATCGGTTCCTCACCCTTGGAGCCGTGTACCTGGAGCGCGATGAACCCGCGCGCCGTCATGGGGTCGCGAAGATCCGCCGCCGGCACGCCATTGACCCAGGTCTTGATGCTGTCGCCGCGGGCCTCGACGCGGAAATGGTTCCACTCGTTCTGCTTGAACGCGGCGCCCGCTTCCTTCCTCTCCTTGAGGTCGTAGAGCCAGCCGCGTCGGCCTTCGTCGTAGATACCGCCGGTCCATGCCCGCGTGGACGGGTCGATCTCCACCTGGTACCCGTGGACGCGCCCGTCCTTGTAGCCTTTGTAACTGTTGCTGCGAATCTGGACGCCCGAGTTCATGCCGGGGTCCACCTTGAATTCCAGTTCCAGGATGAAGTCGCCGTACATCCGGTCCGTACACAGGAAGCTGTTGGGGGTACCCGACTCCTTCTTGCCGTTCACCTCGCGGCCGGGAACGGTCGTGCCCACCACCGCGTCGTCTTCAACGCGGTACGGCGCGACGCCGCCGCGCTGCGTCCAGCCGTCCAGTGTCTTTCCGTCGAACAGTGACACCCAATTCTCGGTCTCTTGGGCCAAGACGGCCGTACAGGCCAATCCGGCCACTATCAATATCGCTAACGCACGCATAGCGTGATCCTTTCTTCGTTGTTCTACCCGAGCGTCCAGGGGTCGCGCATCTCGCGGCCGATGTAGCTGTTGGCCTCGTCGTCGGCGCCAAAGGTTTCCGCCTTCGGGTCCCACTTCAGCGGGCGGCCCAACTGCATGGCAATGTTGCCGAGATGGCAGATCGTGGCCGACCGATGGCCGATTTCGGCGTTGCAGATCGGCTGCTTGCGCGACTTCACGCAATCAATGAAGTTGCCATGGTGATTGCGGCTCATGTAGAGCTGGGTGTCGAAGTCTTGGAACTTCCCCTCCAGCAGAGACTCGGGCATGGACGCAACAGACTTGCGGCTCGCGCGTACCGTGCCTCTAGACCCCTCGATCTGGAGGCTCGGCCCGCCGGTCTTGCAGTACAACTTCACGCCATTGGCAGAGGTACACTCGAAGTAGACCTTGGTGGCCGTGGTGAAGAGTCCCGTTTCGGGGAATGTGCCGTTGCCCGACACCTCAACCGGACCCGAAGCGTCCATATCGAGCGCCCACTGGGCGATATCGAGATGGTGGGCGCCGAAATTGGTTACCTGTCCGCCCGAGTAGTCCAGGATGAACCGGAACGTGTAGTGGCATCGCAAGGTGTGGTATTCGGCCGCGGGCGCCGGCCCGAGCCAGAAGTTGTAGTCGAACCCTTCGGGGACGGGTTCGGGCGACCACGTGGGTCCGCACTCCTTGTTGTTGCCGGGGATGCCGACGCTGACGGCGTTGATGGTTCCAAGCTTCCCATTGCGGGCCAGCATGGCGGCTTTCCAGAAGGTGCTGCTCGACCGTTGCTGGCTGCCCGTCTGGAGGATGCGGCCGTTCTTCTTCACGACATCGCTCAGCACGCGGCCTTCCTCGATGGTCAGGGTCAACGGCTTCTCAACGTACATGTCTTTGCCGTTGTTGGCAGCGTCAATCGCGGGAATCGTGTGCCAATGGTCCGGCGTACCGACGCACACGGCGTCAATGTCGTCGCGGCGCGTGATATCGCGGAAATCGTTGTACGCTTTGCAGTCGGTGTTCTCGTAGCGTTTGTCCACTGCGCCTTTGGCTCCGTCGCGATGGCCCTTGTCCACGTCGCACACCGCGACCATCTGGACATCCCTGCGGCGCATGAAGCCGTGCATATTGCCGCTGCCTTGGCGTCCCGTTCCGATAGCGCCCATCACGATGCGCTCGCTCGGGGCGGTAGCGCCGTCGGCGCCCATGGCGGACGCGGGGATGATCGCCGGAAACGCGAAGGCTGCGCCTGCCGCGGTTCCCTTCAGGAAGGAACGACGGCTTAGTTTCCGTTGGGGTTTCATGATGCTTTCTTCTCCTCTATAGGCTACATAGACACGGCAGGTCACAAGCGTACCACAACACGCCGATGTCCCCCAAACTCGGCCCCGGTTCTGGCCTCAGAACAGGAGCGAAAACGCCGGGACTGACCCCAGCGAGTCCGCCGTAGGCGGCCGAGACGGGTCTGTCCCTGGCCTTTTCGCGGGCTTCGCAAACTACTTGCGGACATTCTCAACAGCTCCACAGACTACTGGTTTATTGCGGCGCATCCCCTGTTCTGCTAGAGTATTCGCATGAGCCGCGTGGCACGGATAGTCGTACCCGGGTTCCCGCATCATGTGACGCAACGAGGGAATCGGCACACGTGGTCGACGATTGGGCCGACTGGCTGCATGAGGAGCGAGAAGAGGATGACGCGTGCGAACGTATCCGCCGTCACACCCACACGGGGCGCCCCTGTGGGTCGCCAACGTTCCTGGACCAACTCGAGCAACTTCTGCGGTGCGCCGTGCGGCCCAAGAAGGGCGGAAGGCCTCGAAAGACAGATTACCCGCAGTCTGTCCCTAGGTTCTCCCTAGGTTCTCCCTAGGTTCTCCCTAGGTTTTCTCTAGGTTCTTCTCGGTCTTGGCCCACCACGAATGGGCACGAATGAACACTGATGGGAGCATCCGAAAAGGCGGGGATCCCTTCACCACGAAGGGCACAGAGGGCACGAAGTAAGGTGGGAAGCGGAGCGCCTTGTCCTTTGGCTTCGTGAGCTTCGTGGCCTTCGTGGTGAAAAGATCCCTCAATTCCCACATCCCCTTATCTTGCCTTACTCACTGCCCAGGCATGTTCGGCAGTTGCGGCATCTGGGGCATCCCGACGTTTGGCATACCGGGGATGTCGCCAGGGAGTTGCGGCATGGTGGGCATCTGAGGCTGCCGACCGTCCTGGCCGGGCGGGGTTCCGCCGCGCATGAGAGCAACCACGTCGCGCTGCTCAGGATTGAGTTGCAGCGATTTGGCGAAATAGCGGTTGGCCTGCTCGCGGTCGCGTTTGTGGGTCAGGTAGATCAAACCATTTATAGCGCTCCCCCTCCCCGTTCGCGGCTCCGGCGAGCCGTGGTACCGCACGCCGGCCCACGACCGGGTGACGGGCAGTCCGAAGGCGTTAGGAGCCGGACTGTCAACCACGGAAATGGTCGGAACACACGGAAGGCGGACGAGACAGAGTCGTTCCGTGTGGTCAGTGAGTTCCGTGGTTCATCGGTTCACGTGGCGACGCGGTCTAACGAGGGGAAGGAGTCGGCACATTCACTTGGCTGACCGCCTGCGATTGGTCTGGTTGACTCATCTCCTAACGCCCGGTAGACTTACCGATCCGTAACGTGCGGTGCGGCATAGGCTCCGCGCAACAAGGGAGGATGGAACGATGCCAACCGTGTTGGTTCCCCTTGCGCAAGGGTGCGAAGAACTTGAGGCCATCACCATTGTCGATCTGCTGAAACGCGGCGACGTGGAGGTCGTGACCGCCGGTCTGGACAAGCAACCGGTGAAGGCGGCCCACGGTGTGACCATCGTGCCCGACATGACCTTGGCCGAGGCGTTGCAGCAGGACTACGACATGGTTGTGCTTCCGGGGGGACTCCCCGGCGCCGACAACCTGAACAACGACAGCCGTATCCACGAGTTGCTGAAGACAATGGCCGAGAGCGGCAAATTCACGTGCGCCATATGCGCCGCGCCCATCGTGTTGGCGAAGGCGGGGCTGCTGGCGGGCAAGAAAGTCACGAGCTACCCTGGGTTCATCGACAAAATGGACCTGCCCGGTGTAACCTACACGGGGACGGCGGTGGAGAAGGACGGGAAGGTTATCACGTCGCGGGGTCCTGGCACGGCCATGGATTTCGCGTTGGAGCTACTAGAGGTATTGCGCGGCGCTGCGACCCGCGAGACGGTCGAGAAGGCGCTGGTGCGGAGTTAGATAGGGGCGACCGTTCAAGCCCCGCGGGCGGTGGAAGGGATAAGGAGCATTCCCATGTTTTTTTCGGGCATTTCGGATGAAGCCGGACAGGCAATCGACACCCAGATCAAGGCCCACAAAGAGATCGGGTTCGACCATATGGAACTGCGGCTGGTGGACGGCGAGAACATCACCGCCATTTCCGACGACGCGTTCAACGCGGTGTATGACAAGGTCACCCAGGCCGGGTTGAAGGTGTCGTGTTTCGGCGGCGCCATCGCCAACTGGGCCCGTCCGATCACGTGCGACCCCCAGATCGACATTGACGATCTGAAGCAAGCCATTCCCCGCATGCAGAAGTTTGACACGCCCTTTATCCGGGTCATGAGCTACCCGAACGACCAAGACAATCCCCTTTCCGAGAATGAATGGCGCGACGAAGCCATCCGCCGTATGAAGGTCCTCGCCAAGATGGCGGAAGACGGCGGGATCGTCCTGGCCCACGAAAATTGCAGCGGCTGGGGCGGCCTTTCCGCGGAAAACAGTAATATCCTGCTGGGCGAAGTTGACAGCCCCGCTCTCAAGGTGGTTTTCGACACGGGGAACCCGGTCTCCTACGGCCAGAACTCGTGGGACTACTACCAGACTGTCTACGATTCCATCGTGTACGTCCACATCAAGGACATCAAGAAGGTCGACGGCGAAGACCTCTACGTCTACTGTGGCGAAGGCGAAGGATGCGTCCGCGAGACCGTGGGCGACCTCCTGGCCAAGGGATATGATGGCGGATTCTCCATCGAACCCCACTTGGCCGCCGTCATTCACACGGGCGCGAAGACGGGGTCGGACACGGATCTGTACGATTCTTACACGGAATACGGCCGTCGGCTGCGGAAAATCGTCGAAGAAGTGAAACCTTAGCGGGGCGCAGGGGATATATCCCACGGGTGGATGTGTCCGATCGCGTTCTTTAACGGGAGGGACAGGGCAGCATGCGGAAGACGCAGATTCGCGCGTTCATCGCGGGGGTGATTACGTTAGTCGTGCTGGTATTGTTCTTGGCCATCGCGTCCAGCAAGCTCGGCTGGGACGTACCGGTGCTTCGGAATATCGCCGGCGCCATCGGCATGTAGACCAGCCACTGGTGCGCGATAATCTCGGTTTGATCCGGTTCCGGCGGATGCCGCCGGGGCCGGGAGCGATAATTCGGGGGGGTTGGTTCCCCATATGGAGATCACAACTATGTCGCTGCGAAGAATTCTTCCCGTAGTACTTCTCATTGCAGGCCTTGCCCTCGGCGCGAGCGCGCAAGACGGCAAGACTCCCCTCACCCTCAAGCTCGAACCCGGCGCCACGCGCGTCATCGAGGTGAGAGCCAAGGTGACGTCCGAGCGCAAGATGTTGGGCGACCAGATTCGCCACTTGGCGGACATCACCGCGCGGTACAACCTGAAGGTCGAATCCGTCGACAAGGACGGCGACATCAAGTTCTCCGCCGTGTTGAAAACCCTTCAGGCGACTGAAGACTCCACCATCGGCGATCATGAGTTCAATCCCTTCGGAAACACCGAAGGCCGGTCGCCGCTTCAAGAGATCGCGCGCGTGGTGATCGATATGCCGTTCAGCTTCGTGGCGAGCAAGTCCGGTGAAGTCAAGGCGGTGCATGTGTCCAAGAAGGCCCAGGAAGCCATCGCGGAGAAGGCCGATTTGGTGCCCGCGAAGATCGCGGACGACATGACGGACAAAGAGAAGCAGGAATTCGTAGACCGCATTCTCGTCCGGCTACGTGCCAAGGCCTGCGGCGCCGACATGGCCAAGATTTTCTCGGTTCTTCCTGAGGAACCGGTCGGCCCCGGCGACACGTGGACCGTCAAGCCTGTGAAGGGCCCGGGTTCGTCGGCGACCATCCGCCGCGAGATGCACTACGTGAAGCGCGAAGGCAATCTGATCACGGTCGATGTGAAGGGCCAGTTTGCGTCGAAACCGGGCAAGGACGAGTTCGACGTGAAGGGGACCATCAAAGGTACGCTATCCATTGACGCGGAGACCGGGTTGTGCCAATCGGGCACGTACGACGTGGTCACCAAGGGCAAGGACCGGGACGGCGTTTTCAGCGACATGAAGGCCTCCATCAAGGGCACCTTCCGCATTCTGGAGGAATAGGCAGGGGCCGATGGCGCTGTGACGAGGGCCAACTTCTGGCCGGAGTCAGGGCTCTGTCCCTTCGGCGCACTCCCCGAAGAATCGCACGATCTCCGGCATGAACGTCTCCAGGGTGGGATACCGGTCGCGAGCCGCCTCGTAGTCGTCTAGCAGTTCAACCAGGCCGGGCAACCAGACGAATCCCCGCTCCACGTCGACGCGCAGCCGGCGTTCGGCGTCGCCCGGCGCGCCGTGGGCCTGAAGATAGCGCACCACGCATGCGCGTACCCCCGACTCGCGAACCATGGTCTCCCAATGGCCGTATGCCATCCGTTCCATCTTCCGCTGGGCGTTTGCGAACAGCCGGACGGCGGCGGGCTCCAGTTCGGCGAAATGCGCCTCCATGATCGGGTTCACGTAGGAGTGGCAGAACTCGTGGATGATGGTGTCCACGACCGTCGCGTCGAAGACGGGAACCCCTTCGTGATCGATCAGCCAAACCCCCAACATACAGTGGAATTCCTGCCCGTCCGGGAACGCAACCCTTGGCCCGTAGCAACTGCCTCCGTTGAGAAGGGCGGGCGAGATGCGAAACTGCGCGCCGGACTTGGGGCCGAAGAACTCGTCGTACCAAGCTAGTTCGACCTTGTCGTCGATCAGACGCTCCAGTCGGCGGCACGTCTCGGTGTAGAACCCTTGGTGATTGGTGTAGAACTCCCGGTACTTTGTGGTGTCGGCGAAGTCGCGGGCAGCCGCCAGGAAGCCCTGGACATCCGGTGCGGTCCAGCGCGTGTCAAGGTGAGGCGGCCACGGGTCGAGCGGCACCCGGGGCTGGAACGAGAATCCTTCTTCGAGATGGCAGGCCAGGCTCATGGGTGCGTCGAAGGACACGCCGCGGGAGCGTTTGAGCGCGCGCGCCAGCGCGACAACGCGATGTCCCTGGCACGGTCCGAACCGGGCGTCGATTTCGCTCAGATACGGCGATGGTTTCGCGCCGCCATACTCATGCGTTCCCGACAGCCGGAAGATGAGGCTGATCAACTCCACACGGGGATCCACCGCGACCTTCATTGCGGGTTGGGCCCATGCGGCACCGGTGGCAAAGAGCGAGATCGCCATTCCCGCGACAGTGAGCGTCCCGGAGCGTCTGCCGCTTCTCCGCGGACGAGGCGGTGTCCCTGCCTTTGATGATCCGTTCATGGTCATGGAATGGCACGCGACGGACGTACCGATCAACGCCCTGATTGCGCGCCCGTCAATCACTTGAACGCCAATCCCATATCCCCTATCGTACGAGCGACGCATACTGTTTCGCGCCGACCGGCCCGCATCGGGGCCGTTTCACGGAATTCGACTGAAACCACGGGCAAAGGGAGACCGTTATCATGGCCAAGGAGATGAAGTTCGCTGTTGTGGGATTGGGTATGGGCGTGCATCACTGCAAGGCCATCGTCAGCGCCAAAGGCGCGGCGCTCGAAGCCGTCTGCGACACGGACGAAGAACGTCTCGGCAAGGCCGTGAAGGAGTACGGGTGCAAAGGCTACAAGCGCTACAGCGACCTGTTGAAGGACGCGGGCGTCGACGCCGTCAACATCGCCACGGAGAGCGGCAAGCACGCGAGGATGTGCATCCAGGCGGCCAACGCTGGCAAACACATCATCGTCGAGAAACCCATCGACATCACGCCGCAGCGCATCTCCCTGTTGCAAGGGGCCATCAAGAAGACCAAGGTGAAATGCGGATGCATCTTCCAGTCGCGCATGGAAAACTGCAACATCATGCTCAAGAAGCTCATCGACAAGGGCCGCATCGGCAATCTTATCGGCGCCCACGCCGCCTTGCCGTGGTTCCGCGCTCAGAGCTACTACGAAGGACCCCACGGCACGTGGAAGGGCACGTGGAAGATGGACGGCGGCGGCAGCCTGATGAATCAGGGCATCCACACCGTGGACTTGGTCATCTTCCTCGCTGGCAAAGTGAAGAGCGTGTGCGGATTCTACAGCGTACACAACCACAAGATTGAGGCCGAGGACCAGGCCGTGGCCATTCTGAGGTTCGAGAATGGCGCCCTCGGCACGTTGTACACCACCACGTGCTGCATTCCCGACGGCGCGCAGCGGCTCCATTTCTTCGGGTCCAAGGGGTCGTTCACGAAGGACGGCGGCACGTTGCAGTCGCTCGAAATGAACGCCAAGAAAGAGCGCGAACGGATGCTCGACCTGTTCGGTGGCAAGAAGAAGAAGTCGAAGATCGGCAGCGACCCCATGGCAGTCTCGGCAGACGGACACACCCTCATCATTGAAGACTTGGTGAAATCCGTCCGCACCGGCAAAGATCCCGTCATCTCGCTCTCCGACGCGCGTCACGCCGTGGATGTGGCCTGCGCCATCATCAAGTCGGCCCGCACGGGCAAAGAAGTGAAGATCGCCGATATCGTGAAGTGACCTGAACCGCGATCAGACGAAACACGCGCCGGTTGGGCTTCCAGGAAGCCCGCTGGCGCGTCTTCTTGTGGTCACCCGCGAAGCTGTGCTGTGCTATGCTAATCGCTTGACGGGGTGAACGGATGGGAGTCGGGGGAACTATGGGGTCAAATCCAAGAGCCAAAGCGATCGGACTCATGCTTCATTGGGATGACCCTACGATGCGCCGCCGACAGTATGAACTGGCCGCTGAAAAGAGCTTCGCGCTTGAGATTGTGAGCTTCTCCTGGGTCGGGCTCTGGAACGACAGTGCTCTGCGCAGAAAATGTGTTGAGCAGATGGAGAGGGAACTCAACGGAACGCCTGCACGTCGCAGTCTGCATGGGCCGGTGATGGATATCGCGCCACACACGCAGGACAACGAACTGCGACGAATCGCACACGCCAGAGTTGACGAAACCATCGAGATTGGTTTGCGGTTGGGGGCGGACAGATTCGTGTTCCATACGGGCATCAACCCCATCATTACGGATCCCGCATATTACGCGAGCGCCGTGGACGGGCAAATCGCTTTTTGGTCCAAGGTAGTCCAGGCGCATCCGGGGACAATGATCTGTCTTGAGAATATGTGGGAACCCTCTCCATCCCTCCAGCGCCAGATCATCACGGGCGTGTCCTCTTCACAGGTGAAGGCGTGTCTCGACATTGGACATGTCAATGTCTACTCCAAGGTTCCTCTGCGCCAGTGGGTTGAAGAGTTGTCGCCAAACATAGTCCATTTTCACCTCAACGACAACAACGCTGACTATGACCAGCACTTGACGGTTGGCGAGGGAACAAGCCCGTGGGGAGAGTTCTTTGACCTGACAGCGGAGTGCCAGCAAGATGCTGTCTTTGTCCTGGAATTGGACTCCATCCAGAAGCAAAGAGACAGTATTGACTACATAGAGACTGAGCGTGGGGATTGGCTTGCCGCGAACGCTTCAGGTCACCACTAACTCGGGCGTTCGTTAGAGGACCTTGGCAGCCCCGGCAGGCCGTTCCCGCTTCACCCCTTCTCGGCCGCCTTGGCCGTGCGGGCTTCGTGTTCCTTGGCCAACTCGGGACGAGGTTTGAAGCGGCGGTGGAACCAGAGCCATTGCTCGGGATGCTCACGAATCTGCGCCTCGACGGCTGCATGGCAACGTTCGGTATTAACGACCAGGTCGTTGCGCAGGCTGCCCGTGCTGGCCAAGTCGAGAGGCGGCGAGATCTGGTAGATGTAGCTGCCGTTCTCTTGGCGCACCATGCTGACCGGGTAGACCGGGGCATGGGTGCGTGCGGCGACTATGGCTGGTCCGATGGTGCCCCATGTCTCTTGATCGTAGAACGTTATGGGGATCGCGTTCTTGCGCGGATTCTGGTCGATGAGGATTCCCGTGACCCACCCTTCTCTCACACGCCGGGTCACCTCGACCCCTGCGCCATGCTTGGAAACGATCTTCGCTCCCGTTGAGCTTCTGATCGAGGAGATCAACCTGTCCAGCCGCGGGTCGTCCAGCGGGCGAACGATGCCGATGGCATCGGCTCGCACCGAGGGTGTGGCGGCGGCCATCCATTCCCAATTGCCGAGATGAGCCCCGATGAAGATGGCGCCCGCGGCGGGGTCGAGGTTGTCCGCCCCCAGGATCGTCACCTCGCGTTCAAGCAGGCCGTGTTCGAACTCGAGTATGTGGGAGAACTCGGCCGCCACGATCCCGACGTTCTCGGCGGAAGCGCGCGCCAGACGCCGCTTGGCGGCCCGATCAAGGGAATCGCCGTAGGCGATGTCCAGATTGGCCAGAGCCACGCGGCGGATACGCGGCACGAGATGATATGCGATACGCCCGAGCGAGCGGCCGATGAACCGGCACACCGGGAGAGGCAGGCGCGCGGTCACGGCACCGAACGCGATGCACGATGAGGTGACGATCCAGGTTAACACGGGGTTGCGTCTTCGGCGGGCCATCGATTACGCCTCCAACGGTATGGTCTCGCCGCCCACGGGCGTGTACGTGCGGTAGGGGCCGGTGCAGTTCTCCTGCATCCAGGCCACGGCGTCGGCGTCGCCATGGACGAACACCACGTTCTTGGGCTGTATCCGGTCTACAAATCCGCACAGATCCTCGCGCGTGGCGTGGGCGCTCAACGCGAAGGATTGCCGGTTCTTCAGGAGAATGGCCTGTTCGGCGCCGTTCCGCTCAAATCGCATGGTGTCGCCGATGTTGGCGTGGAGGAGTTTGTATCCGGGCGTTTCGGGGTCGAGGTAGCCGACGAAGAAGATGCCATGATTCTCGTGACGGACCATCTCCATGGCGAGCATGGCCGACGGTGTGTTCTCGACCATCATGCCCGACGTGGCCGCGATGATGCAGGGCTCGCGCAACAGGTCGCGGCGCACGGATTTCTCCCACACGTCGCCGATGCGCGGAAACTCCTGCAGCGGCCGCAACGTGGCGTCGGGACGCAAGTATTGCGGGTGTTTGTTGTAGACCTCGTAGACGGCCCGGCCCAAGCCGGATGCGTAGACAGGCACATCGGGCAACCGTCCCGTTTCGATGAGGCGCGCAATGGCGTTGAGGAGTTCTTGCGACCGGCCGAGGGCAAACACGGGGACCAGCACGACGCCGCCCTTGTCGAGCACGGCCTTGGCAGCCTTGGCGAACCGCGACACTTCGCGTCCGAAGGTGGTGTTCTTGGCGTCCTCGTTCATGGCCCGGGTCGATTCGATGACGAGCGTGTCCACTTCGAGATCGTCGGACGGCGGCGTCAATCCGCCCAGGAGTTCCTGGTCGTTGGTGCAGATGTCGCCCGTGTAGAGCAGCGTGTGGCCCGGCGACGTGACGAGAATACTGGCGCTGCCGAGCACGTGCCCCGCGGAATGAAAACTCGCGCGAAAGGGGCTGTCCCACGTGAGATCGAAAGCGCGCCGGTACCCCAATCCGTAGGTGCGGCGAATAGCGCGGTCCACGTCGCGGTGGGAGTACAACGGATAGTCGACAATCCCCTGCTCCAGCTCCAGCATGCCCATGACCGACACGCTGTTGTGCAGCATGCGGTCCATAATATCCAGGGTCGGCGTGGTGGTGTAGCACTCGATCGAGTTGAACATGCTGTACAGATAAGGGATAGCGCCGCAATGGTCGATGTGGGCATGGGATATCAGGACCGCCTCGGGCGGCTCCTGTAGAAGGGAGAAATCGGGCAGCGCGTCGCGGCCCTCTTTCTTTGGATGCAGCCCGCAATCGAGGAGGATACGGTGTCCTTCCTCGTGCAGCATGTAGCTGTTGGCGCCTATCTCTGAACCGCCGCCAAGCGGCGTAAACTCAAGCATTCCCACAGTCGATTCTCCCAGCAACGCATTCTATGGCGCGCCGGCCGCTATGTCAAAGAAACGGGAGATTCGTGCGCGCGTCGGGCGGATAGCCGGACACGGCCGAGCGGGGATGGTAGCGATGGCCTAGAGCTTGCCCCGCAAGCCGCGCTTCTGGCGGACGCGGCGGCGGGTCCCGGACGGAGCGGGCGAGGCCTTCTTCGCCTTCTGGCGCTTGGCTTGCTCGGCCTGAATGGCGAGGGCCTCCCAATCGACAATATGACTGAGTCCGGGGTCGGTAAACTCGATGCCCTCGGGCCGAAGAGGAAGGTTGATACCAGCGCATTCCTCGTGTTTCATGAACCTTACGGAACCGTCCATGTACAACACGTTGGCGCCGCCCGGAACGTGGTTGTAGAAGTTGACGTCCCCCGACATCATGTCCCACATCAACGGCACGTTGGGGATGCCTCGCTCAGGCGGCGGCAAACGCAGCGGCTCGTTCGTGTAGGCGCCGAAATAGTCGTAGCTGGAACGGAGGCTGTTCGCTGCGCCGAACACACCGTTGACGGGATAATAGCCCTCGCCGACAATCCATGTCATCCCTTTCGCGTTGGACGGACAGACAAGCAGGTTCTTGTCGGTCAGGTAGTCCGGGAGAAGCGACACAAGGCAGGCCCCATTGTTGCCGCCGCCGCTCCATGGGAAGACGCCGTTGTTTTCCTGGGCGTACAGGTGGAGGGTCAGCCCGATCTGAGCCAGGTTGTTCATGCAACTGACGCGACGCGCGCTCTCCCGTGACCGCGCCAAGGCGGGCAACAGGACGGCGGCCAGGATCCCGATGACGGCGATCACGGCGCCCAATTCGAGAAGGGTGAACCCCCTTCGCCTCTGATTCACCATGCCGATACCTCGCGGTTCGAGACGCGGCAGACGTCGGTCCGGTCCAGTTGAACACTGCACGAGATCCGTACGTGGGCATACCGGGCGGCGATGTCGGTCAGCGTCCCCTCGGACACCACGTCGAAGACGGACGCCGTTTCCGTGGGTACGATGGTGACAGCGAAGGCGCCATCGCCGAGGACGGTACCCTCTTCGCCGCGGTAGGCATCGGGATTCCGTCGCAACTCCGCCATTGCCTTGTTCAGACCGGCCTCGGCCAACTGATACGCGCTCTCGCGCCGTTCGGCCGCCTTGAACTGCTCGGAAGTCCGGTGCAGAAACGTGAGGAACACCGTCACGAAGATGGAAATGGCGGCCAGATAGCCGAGGGCCATGATGAGGGCGGAACCCTCGCGCCGTGTCGCGCCCATACAGTAGCGTGCCGGGGCGATCATGGTGCATTTCCTCCCAGTGCGGCCGTGAACGTGTTGCCCATGGACGGCGTGCGCCGTTGGGTGTCCTTCTTGATGGTGACGGTCATGGTGACGCTCCGCGCCTTACCAGGGGGCGCTTCACCGTAATCGAAGGCAAGCCCCTCGATGTCAACGGGATACGTGAAAAACCGATCCGCGGCGAGGGCGTCGTCCTTCTCGACGAGCACGTACCGGCTCAACCGGGAGTCGTCCCCGAGCATCCCGAACACGGCGTATCGCGCGTCTTGCCCAGCCAGCGCGGGCAGTCGGAGCACCAGCGTGTCCGGACCGGTTCGGTACGTTCCGGCCTCCTGCTCCACACTCACGGCCGATCGTACGGTTTCCGTAAAATCGCGTTGGACGGTCTCGACGGCCTGCATGGAGGTCAGGGTGGTGGTGCCCAGCAGCGACAAGCGCGTGGCCATGACAAAGATCACCAGACAGATGTTGATGAACACGGCCATGACGGCGATCGAGGCCAGCATCTCGATGAGCGTGTATCCCTTCGTCCGGTTGAGGGTGGCCCGTGTCCTCATTGGCCAGCCCCCCTATCCGCGACAAGCGTCACAAGCTGTTTGCGCACGGTCCGACCGTGCTCGCCGGTCCACGCCAGGGACACGGTGATCTGCTTCAAGCCAAGCGTACCGCCGGGATCGGACTCGATGGTCACCGCGGGCGTTGCGTTCATTAACTTGGCAAGTTCTGGAGTCACGCTGCGGAAGGGAGCGTTCTCGGTGTCGGTCAATTCTCGGAACGGCACCGCGCGCAGGGTCTCAATCTCGTTGCGGAGTGCGCGAGTGGCGAGGTTGGCCTCATGGACGGTATGGGTCTTGTCGATGCCGTAGTGGAACATCTGCACCACGCCCAAAACCCCAACGGTCAGGACGAAAATGGCTGTCACCATCTCGAGGAGCGACACACCCGCCCGGTCGAGGCGTCTCCGTGTCAGTCCATCTCTCGGTCCGTGCATTCGCGTTACTCCGGCGGCAGGACGCGGTTCAGTTCTTCAAGTGTCGTAGTGCCTTCCCGAACACGGATTGCGGCATCCTCGGCCAGTGTCGTCATTCGGTGACGCAGTGCGGCTTCGTGCAAGGCGGCCGTGCGGGACCGCGCGAGGATGAGGTCGCCCAGTTCGTCGTTCATCGTCAGTAGCTCGGAGATGGCCGTGCGGCCGCTGTACCCGATGCCCTGACACGCGTCGCACCCGGTCCCGTGCAGGAACGCCGCATCGCCGTCAGCGAGGCCAAACCGGGTCCGGAGCGCCGGGTCGGGGTCGTAGGCCGCTGCGCAGTGCGGGCAATTCGCGCGGACCAGCCGCTGGGCCAGTACGCCGGTCACCGACGAGGCCAACAGGAACGGCTCGATGCCCATATCAATGAGCCGGGTGAACACCCCCGCCGCCGTGCCGCTATGGATCGTACTGATGACCAGGTGTCCTGTCAGTCCCGCCTGGATAGCGCTCCGGGCCGTCTCGGCATCACGGATTTCGCCGATCATGATGACTTCCGGGTCCTGCCGCAGCAAGGCGCGGATGGCGGCCTCGAAGGTGAACCCGGTATTGGGGTTCACTTCGGTCTGCGCCACGCGCCGCAGCCGGTATTCCACCGGGTCTTCAACGGTAACAATATGGGGTGGCGTCTGCCGCGTTGTCAGTAGTTCCTGGAGCAGGGCATAGATGGTGGTGGTCTTCCCGCTCGAACTGGGCCCCGTGAGCAGCAGCGTGCCCTGGGGCCGTTCGCAGAAGCCGCGCAGGACAGACAGGACGTCCCCTCGGAAGCCCAACGCGTCCAGCGGCAGGAGTCCTTGCGCCGCGTCCAGAATGCGCATCACGATCTTCTCGCCGTTTACGGTCGGGAAGGTGGACACGCGCATGGCCTTGCCGCAGGGCGTCCCTTCCGGTTCGATGCGGCCGTCCTGGGGGGTGTCGCGCTGATAGACCACGATACGGGCAAGGATTTTCACGCGGGCGATGATACGTTGCTGGTGATCCTTGGGCAACAGGGCGATATCGTGCAGGATTCCGTCGATGCGGAACCGGATCGCAAGGGCGTCGTCCCAAGGCTCGAGATGAATGTCGCTGGCGCGGTAGTGGGCGGCGTGCATGAGGATGGTGTCCACGGCCTGGATGGCGGCGGCATCGCCGCCGGTTGCCAGCACGGACTCCAGCGCGCAGCCAAGATCGACGAGGGGCACGAGATCCGGGGAATCGCCGTTGGAGGGTGTCGTGTCGATCACTTTCAAACGGCGCATCACATGGCTCCCATCATGACCTCCGCCACGCGCACGACGGAGGCGAGGACGGCGACTTCCGCAAGCAAGGTGACGCAGGCGACGGCGACAACGGAGATGGGTACGAGACTGTCGCGGATCATGGTGGTACGACGCGCGCAGTCGCGATTGTAGAACCGGCCGACCTTGCCGAAGGTTTCGGAGAGAAGGCCGGATCGCTCGCCGATGGCGACGAGGCCCTCAAAGGAGGGCGGCCAGCCCTTCTCGTGTTGCAGGGCGTCGGTGAGCGAGGTCCCCTGCCGTACCCGTTCGCACACACGCCTCATCTTCCGCTTGAACGCGGGATGAATGTCGAGATCCGCGGTGGTCTCGATGGCGACGTCGAGGGGTGTCTGAACCGCCAGGAGCCGCTCCAGGACGAGGGCGATATGGGCTACGTTGCCTCTGCGATAGATCGTCCGAAGGCCTGGAATGGCCATGGCGACCGATCCCGTGAACACACGGAACGCGCCCGAACGCGTGAGGGCGAGACCCGTGAGGCCCACCGTGACAAGGACAGCGGCGAGGCCGAGCAGGAAGTGGCGCGGATCGATCCTGACCAGACCGCCGTAGGCGAGCGGAGTCAACCGTGCGCGGGTTTCCACGATCCATTGTGCGGTATCGGGCAACTCGCCGCCGAACTCGTCAATGACGCTTGCGAACTCGGGGAGGACATATATCGACGTGAAGAGGGCCATCCCGAGGCACACGAGCACGAGCAGCCCGAGGTAGCGGAAGATCAGTCCGCGATTGGTCTCCCAGTCGCGCAGGGCCAGCACATCCAACTCTTGCAGATCGCGCAGGGCAGGGCCGAGAGCGCCCGTTTCTTCCCCGTGCTTCACAAGCTCGGAGCAGTATTTCGGGAAGAAGCCGGAAAGGTTGGCCATGGACTCCCACAGAGCAAGCCCGGCCGCGAGATCGTCCCGCAAGGACAGGAACACCGATTCGAGCGGGGCGCTTGGGGCGTCGATGGCTGCCATCTGAAGGCCGTGGACCAAAGGCGCGTTGCAGTCGACAATGGCCAGAAGCTGCGAGAACACGGCGACCCGATGCCGCCGCAGCTTGGATTTGCGGAAATAGACCGGCCCCGGCCAGGCGACCTCTCCGTCCACGAAACGCTTCCCGTCGGAGCCGAGTTTGGACTCGCCGGGCCGGCCGAAGAGCACACGAATCGCCACCCTGGGGTCGCTGTTCATGAGTGCTCGCCAGTCCATGATACTCACAATCCCGCGATGGAGTCGACGAGAGAGATCAAGGGAAGATACATGGAAATGATGATGCTGCCCAGCAGAAGCGCCAGCAGGATGAAGGTCACGGGCGCGGTCATGAGCAGGATCCCTTTGCCGAGACGGGTTGCTATCCGGTCGTAGCTGTCGGCCATGCTGTGCAGGGCCTCTTCGATGACGCCGCGTTTCTCGGATGTGGCAACCAACCAACAGAAGGTGTGATCGAATTCCTCGGTCCATTCTAGGGCATCGGCGATGGTCTCGCCGCCGTTGACCCGCTGGGCGGCGTCCAGGGCCGCGTCCCGCAAGACCGCGTTGCCCGTCACCGCGGAGGCCAGTTCGAGACTCTCGACCGGAGGCACCCGGCTCTGCAACAGCAACCCGAGGGTGCGGCTGAAACGGGCCATGGAAGACGAGAAGTAGATACGGCCAAAGACCCACACGTTGAGCTTGATCCGGTCAAGGAACCCGCCCAGCGAGAAGGTGTACAGGGAACTCTGAACCATCAGACCGGCGCACAGAGCGGCGGCGCAGAAGAAGATCGTGAAGAAGAGCCAGTGGGCCGATACCTGACGGCTGAAGCCGATGGTGGCGGTGGTCATCCAGGGCAGTGCCGCGCCGAAATCGCTGAAGATCTCGGCGTACTTGGGGACGACGCCGACGAGCAGGTAGCCCGCAACCGCGATGGCGGCCAGGGCGACCAGCAGTGGGTAGGTGGCTGCTTCGAAGAAACGGCTCCGCAGATCGACCATGGAGGCCGAATACTGGGTGAGATGGCTCAGCACGCCGGAGAGGTTTCCGGCCCGTTCTCCGGCGCGGATGATGCTGACGTAGACGGGCGAGAAGGCGCTTCCCCGGCGTTCGACGGCCTCGGAGAGCGGAACGCCCCGATCGAGATCTTCCTGCACGGCGTAGAACACCGACCGGAGCCGACGGCCGCGGACGTCCTTGGCCAGCGCGCGAAGGGCGGGGCTCAAGGGCATGCCGCTGTTGACGACGGCCAGTAGTTGTTCGTTGAAGAGGCTGAGATCGTTCCAGGAGAGACGGGACTGCATGAGTGGAAGGGCGCTGGAGGGGTTGACCTCCTCGACGGTGCTGACCTGGAGCCCCTGCTCGCTCAGGATAGCGGCAACCCTGCGCGAGGAGGTCTCCTGCATGGTCCCCGAATGTTCCTTGCCGTCTTCGTCGACGGCGCGGTATCGAAATGCGGGCATTCGTTCACACTCCACTGGATACAGCTCACCCAGGGTTTAACGGGCGCGAATCGCCTGCCGGTGCCGGTTGCGCGTCCCACCGCGGCAACCGAATCCGGCGCTAGGGCATGCCGGCCGCCACAACGGCGTCGACCGGTTCTGCAAGCCTTGCTGGTTCGCCGGCTTCTTCCTCGATGGAATCTCTGCGGCCGGCGAGTGTATCGGGCGTCGCGGCCTCGTCACCGACCCGGATCTCGGCCGCGGATCCCGCGTCCGCCGTGCCGCCCACGAGCATTCCGCCACCTCGGATGATGAGTGGCGACGACACGCCGATAACGACGAGCACCACCGCCGCCACGGTCAGCCGGGCCAAGTTCTCGCGGAGATGAAGGGCGCGTCGACGAGGAAGGTACCGCACGTTAGCTTCGCCGGTCTTCACGTCGGCCATGAGGGCGCTGAACCGATAGCGCGGATTAGGGTGGCGCAGTGCCTGCCGGCAGGAGAGAAGGAACTGGCGCGTGTCTTCAAGCTCCTCGCGACAGGTGTAGCATCGGGCCACATGCACGTCCACACACAGCCGCTCGGTGAGTCGCGCTTCGCCTTCCAAGTAGTCGACGAATTTCTCCCGGACCCGTTCGCATCGCATATCAGTCCGCCTCCGTCTCGCTGTAAATGGTTACGTATAAGTGCGCTATGTCAAGCGTATGTATCAGGCTTTGAGGACGAGCAGTTTCCGGAGGGATTCGCGCAGCTTCTTGATGGCGAGGATTTTTCGCGACCGGACCGTGTTCGGCGGACATTGCATGATCGCTGCAATGTCGGCGATAGACAGTCCCTGCATGGTTCGCATTACGAACACCATCCGTTGGTCTTCGGGCAGGGCATCTACGGCCCTGCCAATCTCCTCGGCCAGTTCCGAGCGGGACGCTTCCTGGTCGGGATGACCCAGTTCCGGGATCATCAACTCGTGACCTGCGCCACCCGGTCCCACTTCGAGCGTCTTGCGGATACCCAACCGCCACTGCTTACCCTGTCTCCGGCAATGTTCCAGCCAGATGTTCCGCGCGAAGGTGAACAGATACGCGGGGAACGATCCGGTTGCCGCATACTTCCTTCGGACCTGCCAAACCCGCGAGAACGTCTCGTGGCACAAGTCCTCGGCCGTTTGCGTGTTGCCGCTCATCCCATAGAAGAAATCCAGCAACCGCCGGTAATACCGGCCGTACAACTCCTCGAAGGCAGACTCGTCACCCCACCGGACACGTATCATGAGCCCGGTGTCGTCCATCCGCTCCAAGGGTTCTCTGCTCACTGTTGCCAAGATTCCCTTACCCTGCCATTAGAATGGCGTTGACGCTCGGAACCGATCACTCGAATTTCGGCATTTTTCGACGGGGATCCCGCCGATGCCGCCGCGAACCGGGCACCAGTATAGCACACCCACACTGAAATGAGCTAGATGGTTGTGGGCGGGTTTCCCCCTAACCTATTCGTTTCGCGTCTGTTGCGGGATGCTCGCCGGACCGGGGAAGGCCGCCTGAAAAAGAACGGCGGCCCGTGGGCAGTTGCCCACGGGCCGCCGGATTGCGTGGTCTCTATCGGCGAAGGGCCGCTAGAATGCGATCTTCGTCATGACGAAGAAGTAATCGACGTCGTCTTTGTCGCTGCCGCCGCCGAAGTCGGTTCCGTTGAACTGCCAGAAGCTGCCCTGCTCAAGCCCTTCGGCTGCGAACAGGTGATTCCAGTAGAACAGGAACATCAGGTCGTCGCTGTAGTCGTAGCGAATCAGGAAGGCCGTCTCCCAGCCCATGAAGTTGTCGTTTTCCTTGTCCAGGAAACTCAGGGCCGGGGCCACAGGCACCTGCAACGGGCCCATGTCGATCATCCAGGGAGCGTCGAAGGGCTCGTCGACCCAGTCCGCCGAGGCCCAAAGCTGCGTGTAGATCTTCTCCATAGGCTTGAGGCCGATACCGCCGCGCACCTGGTAGAAGTTCGACATCCAGCCATTGTCGTTCACGCACGGCATATAGTTCTTGTCGGAGAACAGCCGGTTGAAGGACACGCTGGCTTCGGGGCGGTAGAAGGGATTGACGAACTCGGCAAGCGTGATGTCGCGCTCGTCGTGGCCTTCGAAGTAGGTGGCGCCAACGAACATGCGCGGCGACCAGGGCACTTCGGCAAGGGTGTACCCGATCTCGATGTCGCCACCCCAGTTGTCATACTGGGCGCCGTCGTCGCCGTACAGCGCATTGATCGGCGCGAAGCCGGAACCGTGCGCGTCGGCTTCGCCGAACTGGTACGCCAACTCGAGGTCGTAGTCAAAGCCGGCATAGGCGCCATTGGCCCGGATACCCACGGTATGCAGGTTCGTGACATCGTAGTTGTCAAGGCCGACAAGGTCTTCGATCCATTCGAGCGGGGCGATGAAGTTGGTGTCGTTGATCGCGCGGGCGTCGCGGACCCAAACCCAGTACGCGGCCAAGTCGATGGGCTCAAGCGCCTTGTAGGTGGCATACACGCCGTAGATGTCGACATCGCCATCTTCTTCGGCCGGGCTGTTCTCGGCGAGCTTGGCCCAGAACGCGTCGACACTGAGTTCGTCGATGTCGTAGGTGAGGCGGATGCCGTCGAACGACAGACGCTGCGTCGGCGTCAGCATGTCGGTTACGAGCCACCCCTTGCCGAGCTTGATCGCCTGGCGACCGATGCGAAGACGCAGAGGCTGACCAAGCAGCTCATTGACTTCGATGTAGCCCTGGTTGATTTCGATGTCGTCGCCACTCCACGCACGCGAATCGGCGCCCGTGACGTAGTTGGACCGGAAATCTTCACCCCAGATCCAGAAGTCGTACAGCTCGATGAACGCGCATACGTTGTCTGTGAAATCCGCTTTCACGTTCAGCAGCAGCGACGTTTCGCAGAAATGGTGATCGTTCCCGTCGTTGTCCCAGTCGAAAATCGACGAGACGCCCGTCGGCCCGACGGCGCGTTGCGGCAGGAAGTTGTTCGGAATTCGGGTTTCACGTACAGGTCTGGCGATCCCGGAGTCGGTCGCGAAAGCATTCCGGTAGAACCGGGCGCGCATTCGCAGTTCGCCTCCTACTTCAACATTCTGAAGCTCCGCGAACACGGTCGTGGCGCAAAGCACAACCAGAGCCGCACAAATGAAGGTACGCATAATACCCCTCCTACGTTTCTTTGTACGGGGATTTCCCCCGCTCTTCAGCCCCTTGTGGAGCCCCCGTTGCGGAACCCTTTAAGCCCGGTCCGTGCCACCAAGCACCCCATCCGAACCTGAAAGAACTGCGCCTCGATCTCCGCGAACTGGCGCTGCTCCGCGTTTACAGTGGACAAATAGTAGCAGGATCTTTCCATAAACGCAAGTACTCTTGACCCTTACGAGACCGTGTCCTACAATCGGAGGCTGGACCGGCTGTGCCGGTGACCCCGAAGGGTTTGTCATCGGCACCGGTGTTTCGCCACGCGCCAAGGGAAGGGCAGTACCATGCCAATGCCGATTGAGTTAGGTCAGACGGAGATCGAAGGCGTCCTGGAGGTCCGATGCGGGTTGTTTAGCGACCATCGCGGCTTCTTCTCCGAAACGTACAACAAGGACGTGTGGGATGAAGCGGGCTTCCCGGAGGCCTTCGTCCAGGACAATCTCAGCAAGTCCGCCAAGGGCACGCTACGGGGCATGCACTATCAACTCGCGCCCAACGGTATGGGCAAACTTGTCCGCGCCGTTACCGGCGCCCTGTTCGACGTGGCCGTCGATCTGCGCCGCGGTTCGCCGACCTTTGGCAAATGGATCGGCCGCACCCTGAGCGCGGAGAACAATCTGGCCCTGTGGGTGCCGGTGGGGTTTGCCCACGGCTTTGTGGCGCTGGAAGACGACACCTACGTGTACTACAAGTGCTCCGGGACCCATGCGCCGGTCGCGGAACGCGCCTTGTCGTACAAAGACCCTGACGTGGCGATTGCCTGGCCCCTGGAGCCGTCCATCGTCTCGGAGAAGGACGAGGCGGCGCCTCTCCTCGGCGATGCCGAGACAAACTTCGTGTTCAACGGGTGAGAGGGGCCGCGCATGATGCTCGGGTTTGGTGAAGGCGAGCGATCCCCGCGGGTCCATTTCTCGGGGATCGGCGGCACGGCCATGGTCGCCGGTGCGCGGCTCGCACTCGATGCAGGCTGGGAGGTCCGCGGAAGCGACAATCCACTTTATCCCCCGACCTCGTTGATGATGGAGGCCCTGGCGGTCCCCGTCGCGACGGGATACGCGCCCGAAAATCTGGACTGGGATCCGGACCTTGTTGTGATCGGCAACGCCTTGAGCCGCGGCAATCCCGAGGTCGAAGCGGCGCTGGATCGTAAGCTGCGCTACGTCAGCTTGGCCGAGTGGCTGAAGGACGTAGTACTCCGTCCCTGCCGTCCGGTGGTCGTGTGCGGCACCCACGGCAAGACCACCACCACCGCCATTACCGCCTACCTGCTCGACCGGGCCGGCCTCGACCCCGGATTTCTCGTCGGCGGCCAACCTCTCGACTTCGAGGTTTCGGCGCGCCTCGGCGCCCCCGGGCACCCCTTTGTCATCGAGGGCGACGAATACGACACGGCCTTCTTCGATAAACGGGCCAAATTCTTCCACTACCTTCCCGAGTTCGCCATCGTCACATCGGTCGAGTTCGACCACGGCGACATCTACCGCGACCTCGCCGAGATCGAACGCGCCTTCCAGTGGATGCTGCGCCAGGTTCCTCAAACGGGCTGGCTCATCGCATGCGCCGACGACCCCGGCGCCGCGGCGCTCGTGAGCGACGCGCCGTGCCGCGCCACCACCTACGGGTTCAATGCGGACGCCACGTGGCGTGGCGAGGTTCTTGAGTCGGCTGACGGGTTCCAGGTGATCGACGTGTTCCGCGAAGGCGCGCATTGGGCGCGGCTGGACGTGCCGCTCGCGGGCCTTCACAACCTGCGCAACACTCTGGCGGCCGTGGCCGTCGCTGGGTTGCTCGACGTGCCCTCCGACACCATTCGCGATGCACTCAAGATGTTCAAAGGCGTGCGTCGGCGTATGGAGACATTTCTCCAAGCGCGGGGCGTCACCTTCATCGACGATTTTGCGCACCATCCAACGGCCATCCGTGAAACCATCGCGGCAGCCCGTATGCGATGGCCGGACGCCCGGTTGCGGGTCCTGTTCGAACCGCGTTCCAACACCACCGTCACCAACCAGTTTCAGGACGACCTGCAGGCCGCCTTCGAAGAAGCGTCGGAAGTTTGGATCGGGCCCATCCATCGGGCCGAACGCATCCCGGAGGAGGATCGCCTCGACCGCGAAACGGTGTTGGCCAACCTTGCGAAGCAGGGGGTTCCCGGCCGGTGTTCGGACAGCGTCGATCCCATCGTGGCCTACCTTGAAGAGACCTCGAAGGAAGGCGACGTGGTGCTGATCCTCAGCAACGGCGCCTTCGGGGGCATCTACCAGCAGTTGCGGGAATCTTTCGGCTAGCGTTTCTTCAACGCAGGGATCGGCTTCGGCGAAGCGATACGCCGAACCACGCCGGGATCGCCCTTCATCCACACGGGTCCCACATCGCCTGGTTCAAGCGGATGGCGTTGCACGGACGCATCACTGACCTCGTCGGCGCCCGCATCCGTCTTCTCGTCGCGTGGCTGTCCATCCATATCCACGTCCGCGCCCGGAATGGGGGCGTCCAGGTTGCGGAAGTCGGCCGAGTCCAGATTGGAAGCAGGCGACGAGGCGCCCGGCAACCGGCTCATGCCGTCCCGCAATTCGAGCCGCGGGTCCACACGCAGAATGCCCTCGTGTTCCAGACCCCACTCTGCGTCGCCTGTCGCCCACGCCACATTGCCACGCCATAGGGTCGTGCGGCTGCCGTCGTCTTTGACGAGTTGGCCCCGGTCACTGACCACCAGGTTCTTGATGAAATCGTTCCCAGTAGGAATCGCCTGCCACTTCGCCTTCGCGAAGGTCTGGGGTTGACCAACGTGGATACCAGCGCCGCCACAGTTCACGATGGTGTTGTGCGCTACCACGCAGTTGTTGACGGGGCCGTAGTACGTGAATTCGTGATCTCCCGTTCCACACGGCATGGAGATGCCATAGGTCTTGCAGTTCTCGATGTGGTTGTTGACGATGACGTGGAACCCGTCGTGTACGCGAATCCCGCCCGCGCCGTTGAAGACAAAGTTGCCCTCGACCCGCGCGTTCGATCCGCCGCGCAACACCAGCATGGCGTCGCAGTTCCGGAACGTGTTGAACCGGATCGTATTGTGGCACGTCTTGTTGGACACGATCTCCGAGTCGCCACTCGCGTTGTCGAACAGGTTGTACTCCACCACGGCGTGCTGCGATGTCCGGTCGGACAAGCCGCCTTGCCCGATCTGGACCGCTTCCTGACCGTTCCCGCTACGTCGGACGATGTCCTTGAAGTAACAGTGGTCGAATCGATTGTGGGTGTTCTCGTAGTCGTTCGTCCGAACACAAACGCCCATCCCGATGGACAGGTTCGCCTGCATGTAGCAATGGTCCACCCGGTTCCGCCGCGACCCTCCCGTCAATGTGATGATGTGGGGGTAGGCGCTGGTTGGGCTGCCGCACTCGATGAACGCGCAGTTGGTCAAACGGCATTCCGTCGCGCCCTTGAGCCGCACGGACGTCCCGTCCCACGCCTGGTCGAAGACCATGCCGTCCACCGTCACGTGCGACCCGGAGACGGTCAGGTCGGTCTTGCCCGTCAACGTAACGCCGCCCGGCGTTTCCGCACGGAAGATCACAGGCTCGTCTGGAGTGCCTATTGCCTGCACGGCAAACCGCTGGTCCGTGTAGACGCCATCTCGAAGAATGACTGTGTCGCCGGGTTTCGACTGCTCGCACGCGGCCGTCGCCTCCGTGGGATTCGAGACAACCGTCTCGGCCGCAATCGCCACGCCTCCCATCGCCAGGAAGATGGCCGTCACGCTGACAACGACGCTCCACAACACCGCAGTTCGACACTTGGGCTTCGTGCATTTCGGCATGTCAGTCCTCCGGGAACAGTTCCATCAGGCTCAGCGCGAACATTTCGTGACCACGGATATCGGGATGGTTGATGGAGTTGGCCTCCAAGGTCATGTAGGGGATTCCTTGACGGACCAGGGCGCCCCACCGCGCGGACGCGTCTGCCAGGGCCACATCGTTCTCCTTGGCGAAGCGCTTCAACCCCTTCACGTAAGGCCGGGGATCGGCCACGATCTTGGCGGTACCCGCGCCCATCCAGTCGGGCCGTACGAAGTGCGGGGTGATGAGCGCCACTTCGGACCCGTTGCCCTGCAGCCGCTCAAGGATGTAGGCGTAGTGCTTCTGCACGGCCTCCTCGTTCAGACCAGCGTCGTTGACGAACTCGATGGTGACCAGGTCGGGCTTCGGATCGATCACGTCGCGCACGAAGTCGTACGTGCCGCCGGCCGGGGCCGAGAGATAGCCCTTGCTGTTGCCGCCCGGCCACGACGCCGTGATCATGGTCACCGTCGCCTTCGGGTAACGTGCCTGGAGCAAGGCCGCAAACTGGTTCTGGTACCACGCTTCCTTGCCGTGGGGACGCACGTCGCCGCCATTCGTCACGCTGTCGCCCCATGCCACAATCGTCACTTCTTCGCCTGCCCGCAGCTTGGCCAGCGTCTTTGGCAGCAAACGGATCGCTTGAGGTTCTCCTTCCTCGGCCGGAACCACACCAGAGTCGATGGGATACAGATTGTCGTCCGACAAGGCCTCCGTCGGACCGGGAAACCAAACGTTGGCAATGGCCACCGCACCCTCATCCAGCGCCGGAGGCAGCAGCACGCCCACGCCGGGCTCGCCCTCGACGAACGCGACCTGTCCGTCAGCAGTGACCGAAATGGAGTCGAGCCGGCAGGGCACGTAATCGTAGTCGACGTATACGGGCTGGTCGGCGGCGATGGCGCCGCCGTCGATGCGGCCTACCGTTCCCCAGAACGTGTCCATCTCGTAATCTTGACCGCGCACAAAGACCGTCGTGGCGTCGGGCGCCGCCCTCAGGCGAATGGTGTCGGGCAGGAGATGGCCCGTGGCCGAGCATTCCTGGGTAATGAGCCGGTTCAGCCGAGAGCCCTTGCGCCAGCCGCCCGCCTTGGGGTTGAACACGGGGAGTGTGCCGTGCTCCTCGTCGCGGACCTGAATCGTCCGGGCAGGCGCGATCTCTATCTCCACAGGCTCGGACACTCGCACCTGCGTGTCTCCTGCCGTCACCTCGCCGGGGCCCACCCGGACCTGCCACGGACCGGCCACCTCGATCGGCACACTCTGGGCGGCGGCCGCGGTTGACACGAGAAGCAGTGCTACAAGTCCCTTCGAAATCATGGTCTTTCCTCCGAGTAGATCGCTTGGTCCGGACGCGTCACGGTGTCGCGAAGACCCATCATACCAACATGGCGTCCGGAAGCACATGCCCCGGTGGCGAGACGGTGCTTAGGCTAGCGCCCTGTCTGGACAGGCTTTTCCCCGTCATCCTGAACGAAGTGAAGGATCTCGTCCTCCCAGCGTCTCCCCTGCGCGCGCGGGACGCTTCGCATGCGCTCGGCATGGCGGCGAAGGGCGGTTGGCCGCGCAAAGCTCCTGGAACTCAGTCGCGACCTCTGCCATAGTGTCGGGAACGTACCTGTCATCGGTTTGGAGGGCGTTGAAGTGACCGAGGTCAGACGGTTGGAATTCCCGTTGCTGTCGCGTGAACTCACGCGGGCGGGGAAGCGCACGTTGCCGTACTTCTTGCGGATGGGGTGCGTTGCCTTTGTGTACGGGTACCTGGCCCTGACCGGGATCTTCGACGGATACTCTTCTTCCGGGAACCTTTCGCCGTCAATGGCGTCGTTCACGCTGCAATGGCTTCCTCGTGTGTTCCAGTTTGTTGTGGTGTTCGGACTTGCGCCGTTCCTGGCGGCGGGTCTTATCGCGGAGGAGAAGCGGTCTCGCACATTTGAGTTGCTTCTGTTGGCGGACCTGCGCGGTGGCGACCTGTATTTCGCCAAACTGGCATCGGTGTTCGGCCAGGTGATGATGCTTCTGCTCAGCGCATTGCCCATCCTCGCTATCGGGTCCATCATGGGCGGTATCTGGGTGCCCGCCGAGGCGCTGCGCCTGCTGGTGTTGAGCGCCTGTGGTCTGGCCATTTGTACGGTCGCGTTACTCTTCTCCACGGCATCCCGAACGCCACTGGATGCGCTGTTGGGCACCCTTGGGTCGGTGACCTTGGCGGTGCTGGGGCCGATGCCGTTCAGCCGAAGCCGGCCGACGTTGTTCAAATTCATCTGGAGCATCGATTCGGGCAACATGCAGGCGTCCCTGTGGCTGCCGATACTCCTGGGCGCTCTCGGGATCGCCTGTATCTGCGCCATCGTGACGGTCGCCATCCTGCCCCGTTCCCTCGGGTCGGGCGGCCGGAAACGTCCCCTCACGAAACGGCGCCGCCGTCCGACAAGAAGGCGCTTCTTCCGTCCGAACGAGGCGACCCGGCTTGCCGAAGCCATGTTGGCGGGCGGGCGGATGTCAGGAGCCGGGTTGGTGTGGCGGGCCATCGTGGCCATCGCGTTGGTACCGATCGGCATGATGTCGTTCATGTACGGCATCGGCGTGGCCATGCTCGCCGCCATCACGGCGTTCGAAGTCACGTCGGCCATGGCTGCCGCCCGCAACGACGGCACGCTGGACGAACTCCTCGTGACACCCATCGAATCCCCCGCCCTGGCCAAAGCCATTATCCATGCGTTTCGGCGGCGAACGGCGTTCCTCTACCCAGCCATCGCCGCGCCGTACCTGTTTCTCCTTGTGATGTGGGGCAGCGCCCTGTACTACGGCGAGTTCGACGGGGAGCCAGCGCTCCTGGGCCTTGTTGCGGTGCTGCCTCCCGTCTGCGTGTTGTTTCCGAGGTTGATGTTGTGGTGTTTCTGCACGGCGGGTTGCACGGCATCGACGTTCCGCATGCGGCCGGCAGCGCAAGCGGCCGTTGTGGGCGCCATGGCCATGGTGGGGCAAATCGTGCTAGCTTTCCTCGGTTTCTCCGTTGGCTTCCTGGACAACTTGCTGTTCTTGGCCATTCTGGCCTTTTCTGTGTACGGCGGGGCACACTTCTGCGCGGGGTTTGCCTTCCGTGCGAGTTTTGAATTCACGGTGAACTCGACCTGGCGGTCGGACCGATGGGAAGACGAGGCGTACGCGGATTCCGCCGCGCGCCAAGCGAATGTCGAAAGTGTAGGGGCAGAGGAAGAACGATGAATCGTATCGGCTTGGGTATGTGTCTGGTTGTAGGTCTGTGCGCCGCATGGTGCGGTGCGGTGGAGATTGTGAATCCCGGATTCAGCGAGGGCGCGGAGGGCTGGAACCTGCGTGTGATGAAGGGGACGGCGTCCCACGAACTCGCGGAGGAAGATGGCAACCCGTGCCTGCGGCTCGTGAGCGAGACGGCGTCGCGTATCCGGTTGACCCAGGGCGTATCCATCGAACCGGAAGGCTGGTATTGCCTCCGTTTCAAGTACCTGGCCGGCCCGAACGGCGAGGGCGGCGGCGGGATGGGGCACGCGCGCATCGCGATCACGGACGCCAAAGGCAAGTTCATCGACTATGCGACGGGCATGTCGTTGCTGGACACGTTTGGGGAATGGCGCACCGCGGAGCTGGTCTTCAAGAATCCTCTGTGCGGCGTGGCGGCGACCATGGAGGTGAACGCGTCGGGCAAAGGCGAAGTCCGACTGGACGACTTCGTGCTGGACAGCATCGATGCGCCCTCGCAGCCTGCCAACACGTGGACCCAGTTTGTCGAACCGCGCGACGGCGATCCGCTGACGTTCTCGTCGTGGCAATACACCCACGACGCCAAGCATTTTCGCGCCATGGGCATGAAGTACGGCTGGGATTATGCGTATTTGGACCAATTCGACGAGTTGATTGCGTCGCGCACGGTCCCCTTGTGGCAAGGCGAGAAGACCTTCCGTATCTACGCCGAGAAGGGCATCCGCGGACTGGTCTACCTGTACTACCCGGCGCTCAGTTACCACAAGGCCCACTACAACGGTGCGCCACCGGAGGACATGCCGCGCATCATCGACCCGGTGTGGCACGACGGTCTGGTGAAGGGTTGCCGGGACGCCTGCGCGAAGTATGGCGATTCACCCGGCATCGAGTATGTCTTCGTGGCCGACGAGCCGTTCAAGGAATACACCCAAGCGATTATCGCGAAGGACAAGCGGGTGTCCCTCTACTGGGACGAATTGGAGCGTGTGGTGCGCGACGAATACGGCGACGGCCAATTCGGGCTGCCTGAAGGACCGGACGACGACAACGCGTTCCGCTGGATCGCGTATCTCGGTTGGGCCGGGGACCACATGACGTCTACGTTCGCGCGGTTGCGCGCCGTCATCGACGAGTCCGCGTGCGGCGCCAAACTGCTGGGACCGGACGAACTGGGGTTTGCGTGCGCCCAACACTGGTGCGATTTGGGCGAATACGCGGACGTGTTCACGGGGCAAGCGTTGGCCGCGCGAGGTACGGGCCGCGCGTATCGTGCGGGCTTCATCACCAAGTGCGCGGCGGATTTCACAGGGAAGGCGGTACACAACGCCACCCAGATCCCGGCGTACGGCGGGTCGCCTTCGCCGGAATGGGTGCAGGAACTGTACTCGCAGGTGTTGCGCAACGGCGGCGAAGGTCAGATGCTCATCGCCGTGGAATGGTTCGACCGCGACCTGAACCATCACCGGTACAGCGCACCGGAACGCTGGGCCACGGTGAAGAACTACCTGAACACGATGGCGACGACGCGCGTGCGAATTCCGTACGACGCGCAGGTTGGGGTGCTGTTCTCAACGGCGACAGCCCGCGCGCGGGGTGGGCAGTTGGCCGACTACCCGATCATGGCGGCCTACGCCATGTGCGGACCCGTCACCGGTGCGTGGCCGCGCATGGTGGAAAGCCACGCGATCCGGAAAGGCAAGACCACGCTCGACGGTTTGTCGGTTCTGGTGCTGCCTGAAGCGCGCTACGAGGACCGCGCCGTGTTCGACGCCATTGTGGATTTCGTTCGCGAGGGCGGACTGCTGGTGTGTTGCGAGCCGGATGCGCTGGCGTGGGGCAGGAACGGGGAAGCCTTGCCGAACCAGGACCTGCTCGGCGTGACGTCCGGCGACTCCGCGCTGCATCGCACGGTGTCCATGACATGGCCTGAGCCCTCGGTCCAGCGGGTACACGCCGAGGATGCAGTCGCTCTTGATCCTGTTGGGGAGAATGTGGAGGTAATCGGCCGCTACGAAGACGACACGGTGGCCGTGACCCGGCATTCCCTGGGCAAGGGAAGCGTGATCGTGTTCGGTGCGCATCCGTTGACCGCCACCTCCGTCGCGGAGGACGCCGAATGGGCCGCCTGGTGGCGCGGGGTGTTCGCGGCGCGCGACATCCCCGTGGACCTACCCATCTGGGACCTCCGCTTGCCCGACGGGGGACTTGTGCAAGCAGAACGCCCCAGAGATGTATGCATTACGGGCAACAACTTCGTGCGTTGTCAGAACGGCGTGTATCTGGGGGCAAACGCGGCGGTTGAGGGCACCTATACGTTCAGCGTGGCGCCCGACCTCTCTGCCGAGAGCGCAGGGAACGGGCCTGTGCCGTTCGCGGCAGGCGATCTCACGGACCGTACCACCGCCGACGACGGCCCCTTCACGCCGCGCCGCCGCAATTCGGAGACGCCATACGAAGAAGCCGACTGGGCCAATCGCTGGAGTGCGGAAGCTCTGGGCGACGGTCTGGGCATCACCTTCAGCTTCCCGGAGGCGCGTGAGCTGACCCGTGTGCGGTTTTGGTACTCGGGAGCATTGCCGAAGTTGGAGATTGCCGGCGGCGGGACGGTATTGGCTGACGTCGATTCAAGCGTGGTAGGCACCGATGTGGCGGTCGTGGACGTGCCGCTGAGCAGCGCGTGTGCCACGGTCGAACTTCGATTCGCGTCCATGGCCGAGGGCAGTCTCGCCATCGCGGACATCGAGGTGTGGGCACGCCCCGTGAAGTAACGGAAGGGGCCGTCCCGGCTATCCCGGAACGGCCCCGTGCAGACGTATCCTAGTACTCGCCCATGGATGCGATGCGCCAAGCGCCGTCTTCGCTCTTCGCGAACTCCATCATCAGGCTGATGCCGCCGAAGCTGCCGGACAGGTCGACTGGACCGGCCTCCCCGGCGTCGTCTTCCACGGTGATTTCGACATCTTCGAGAATGATCTCAATACCCGCCATGTCGCCGTTGTCTTTGGCGTTCTGCAGGAAGTCCTTCATGGCGTCTTTGCCTTCGCCCTGTATCCCGACGTACTCGTCCGACACGACAGCCATGGCCCCGTCGACGTTCTCGGCTTCGATCGCCGTCTTCCACTCGGTCAGGGCCGTGGTGATCAGTTCTTCGGGTGTGGGCCCTTTGGCCCCGGTCATGCACCCGCTCACCACCAGCCCGAGCACTGCCATCGATGTCATCACACACGCGATACGTTTACTCATAACACTGTTTCCTTCTTTGTGTTCGCCCCCGACATCAGCGGAACCTCTGAACGTGACAATTATGGTACCCCGGCGATGCGACACATGCAAGCCCCCCTCAGGGCGGCCATGCCCCATGGCCGCCCTGAGGGGGTTGAGATCGCCGTGGTTTCGGCTTGGCCACCGTGCTACACTCGACCCCATTCCGACACCCAAGCGAGCGGGAGGGACGAGCCGCGTGGACCGATACACCGACGAGAAGACCGGAGCGCAAGTCCGAATCCTGACGTCCGGCCCCCAAGACGACGCACTGATCTACCAGACCCATCCCATGTGGACGCCGGGCATGGCCCACTTGGTGTTCAACTCGACCCGAACGGGTGACGCGAGCCGTCCGCATGCGGTGGACATGATTACCGGCGAGGTCCGGTGTCTGGCGCCGGACAAGGCACACGATTGGGTGCTGGCGCGCAAGACGGACACTCTCTACCGGCGACAGGGCGACGATGTGGAGGCGGTGAGCGTGGAGGCGGCCTTCAAGCCCGAGGCGCTCAAACCCACGGCGTCGTGGCATTTCGACCAACTGTCCGCACTGAAACCCCACAGCCTGACCGTCGACGCCGACGAACGCACGCTGTACGCCGGGCTGGTGATTCGGAAAGACGAATGCTGGGGCATCGCGGCGATCGATTTGGCCACGGGCGACTGGCGCATCGCGGTGGAAGTGAATTTCCGGGTGGGTCACGTCCAGGCGAATCCGTTCGAGACGGGTATCGTCATGTTCTGTCACGAAACGGGCGGGGATGCCCCGCAACGCACGTGGGTGGTGCGTACGGACGGGACGGGACTTCGTCCTTTCTACCCCGAGACCTACGACGAATGGGTGACCCACGAGGTCTGGTGGGGGAAGGACCGCGCCATTTTCACTATCTGGCCCTACGACGACGAGCACAAACGATTGCCCCACGGCATTGTCAGCGCCGACATGGAAACGGGTACGCCGACGGTCCATAGCCAGTATCCGGCATGGCACACCCATGGGAGCCCCGATGGCGCATGGGCCGTGGGCGACGATTTCGACCGCAACCTGTGGTTGGTGTGCGTCGAGACGGGGGAACGGCGGCTGTTGACCCAGGGGCACCTCGGCGAGGGATGCAAGACCCATCCCCATCCGTCGTTCACCCCGGACGGCAAGGGCGTGGCCTTCAATTCGAGCCGGAAGGGGACGGAAGACATCATGCTGGTGACGATTCCGGAATGGGAGTCGTTGCCGAGGGCGTAGCGGGGAGAGACGACACATGGCGACGAATCGAAACCTGTCGCGGCGGGGCTTCCTGCAGGCGGGCGCGATGACGGGGACGGCGCTCGCGGCCGGGCACGCACTGGGGGAATCGGGTATGGAACGCGTACGAATCGGGTTCGTGGGGGTAGGCCGCCGGGGAACGGCGCTGCTGCGGGGCATGCTGATGCTCCCGTATGTGGACATTCCCGCGGTGTGCGACATTGACGAAACCCACGCGGCCCAGGCTGCCGACATCGTTGAACAGGCGCGCGGGAAGCGGCCGGTCCTGTACACCAAGGGCGAACGGCATTACGAAGAGATGGTGGCTCGCGACGATCTTGACGCGGTGCTGTGCGCCACGGACTGGAAATGGCATACGCCGGTTATGGTGGCTGCGATGAAGGCCGGCAAGTACGCGGCCACCGAGGTGCCCGCGGCGCAGACCGTGGACGAATGTTGGGAACTGGTGCGCACCTCCGAGGCCACGGGTATGCCATGCATGATGTTGGAGAACGTGTGCTATTTCCAGAACGTGTTGACGCTGTTGCGCATGGTGCGCGAAGGCGTTTTTGGCGACTTGGTCCATGCGGAAGCCGGGTACCAGCACGACTGTCGGTTCCTATGTTTCACGGACGAGGGTGAACTCACGTGGCGGGGCCATGAGTGCGCGACGAACAACGGGAACCTGTACCCGACGCACCCTATTGGCCCCATTGCGCAATGGTTCAACATCAACCGGGGCGATCGGTTCACGAAGATCGTGAGCACGAGCACACGTGCCCTGGGACTGAAGAAGTACGCGGCGGACAAGTTCGGCGCCGATCACCCGCTTGCCCAGCGCGACTATGCGCTCGGCGACGTCAACACGTGTCTGCTGGAAACCGCCAAGGGGCTCACGGTGACGCTGTATTTCGACATGATGACGCCGCGTCCGTACGATCTTGTGCTACGCCTTCAGGGTACCCAGGGCATTCACATGCACGACAAGATCTACCTGGACGGCGTCTCCCCGGCGCGCGACCAGTATGAACCTTTCGGACCGTACAACGAGACGTACGCCCATCCCTTGTGGACGGAACTGGCCGAAGAAGCCGGCAAGCACGGGGGCCACGGCGGCTCGGACTACATCACGGCCTACGAGTTCGTGAAGGCCGTCCGAAACCGGACCCAGCCTCCGCAGGATGTGTACGACGCGGCGACGTGGAGCGCGATTGTCCCGCTGTCCATCGAATCTGTGGCAAAGGGCGCCGAGACCTTGGAATTCCCCGATTTCACTACAGGAAAGTGGCGCACGACTGCGCCGCTTCCCATCTACGGAGCGTAAGGGCCGGCGAAATCGAACGTCGGACCAAGAGGTAGTTGCATGAGAACGATCATCGTGGCATTGCTGCTGATTGCGCCCCTTGCGGCGGGACAGGACTTGGTTGGACTGCCCGAAGAGGAAAGCGTATCGGGTATGGGCGATCTCTTCGCGGGAGTGAGCGACGAAGACCGCGAATGGGTCGACACGAAACTCCAGACGCTCACCCTCCGCGAACGCGTGGCGCAACTCATGATCGTCACCCTGCAAGGTGGGCCGGGCACGGACGCCAGCGACCGTTACTTCCTCGAGCGCTATGCGCCGGGCGGCGTGGTGATCCGGCAGGTGGCCCGGCCGGGGACCGCCGCCGACTTCGTGAACGGCGTCCGGGCAGGCGTGAAAGGGCGCGCGGCCGATATTCCCCTGCTCATCGGTACCAACCTGTACACCCTTCCCATCAAACGCCTCACCGAATCGCAATTCTTCCCGCCGGTGCCGTCGCCGCTCACCGTGGGCGCCGCGGGTGACGTGGAGGCCACCGAACGACTGGCGACCTTGATGGCGGAACAGCTCGGGGCTATGGGATTCAACATGCACCTCGGGCCAGGTCTCACCTTGGCCCCGAGCGTCCCCGGCGCGAAAGGGTCCATCTACTGCTTCGGCAGCGACCCCGTGTTCGTGGGGGAAAGCGGTGCGGCATTCGTGAAGACCTTTGCTGAGCATGGCATTGTGCCCATGGCGATGGGCTTTCCGGGCGGCGGGTTGAACCGGCAGCCCGGCAGCCCGCCCGTCCTACTGACCCCTGCCGAACTGTTGCCGCGCCGCGAGTTTCTTCCCTTCACCCTCGCCATCGACGCAGGAGCGCCGCTGATTCAGGTAGGCAACGTGTTGGCGCCCACGCTTGGGGTGGCTGGGGCACCCGCCAGTACCTCGCCCGTGGTCATCACCGAGATGCTGCGCGGTGTGCTGAAGTTCGACGGTGTCATCGTGTCCGGTCCTCTCGACACGAACGACGTCGGAAGACGGTACGACCCGTCCGATGCCGCCGTGCTCGCCCTCCAGGCCGGCGCGGACATGGTCTATTGGATGGAGGCAGGGCAACGCGTCATGAAGACCGTCGACGAGATCGTGAAGGCCGTTGAAGCCGACACCCTGTCACAGGAAATCGTCGACGCCGCATTCACGCGGGTTCTGACGATGAAGATACGCCAAGGGTTTCGAGATGTGGAAGAGGCCGACGCAGGCGACGCGGCCCGGGTCACGCGCGACGGCGGTTTGTCCAACGAGGCGTATGCGATCGAACGCCAGTCCATCACCCTACTGCTGAACCGTGCTCAGACCCTGCCACTGACCAAGGACCGCGCCAAGGGCGTGATCGTGACGGGCGTGGTGGGAGTTGAGGCGCTTCATGAGGCGCTGGAAACGCATCTGCGCCATGTGGGACAGCACATCATCGGGACGGCGCGGCACGGCGGCGACATCTACGATTTCGAAGTGCGCCGTGTGAAGAACTTCGCCGAAGCGGCCAGCACGATTGTGTTCATCGTACCGTCCGGGACCCGGCCCCGGGGCGCGGTGGAGATTGTCCGGGCCGCCCGTGAGGGAGGCGCGCGCGTGGTGGTTGTTCTGATGGGATACCCGGACAACCTCATGCACTACACGGATGCCGATGCCATCGTCCTTACTTACTGCGACCAGCAGGCCTGTGCGCAGAGCATGCGTGCCGTAGCGGACGTGCTGGCCGGCAAGGGTCCCATGGCGAGGATTCCTGTGGAAGAGGAGACCGCGTTGGTGTCCGGGCAGGCCCGCGTGTTCAACGCGCTGGAAGTGATTTGCACACCTGCCGGACGGCTTCCGGTGAACCTCGCCCCACCGTTCCTGTCCGGATTCGCCGTGCCCTACGACCCCACGGAAGCCATCAAGAAGACGGTGTGGGATTTCGGCGACGGAACCAAGTCCAAGAAGCTCATTATCGACAAAGCCTACGACGAACCGGGACGGTACCCGGTCACACTCACGGTGACTGACCGTAAGGGAGATACGGTCCGCTCCACCATGAGTGCCATCGTCGATTGAACGCGGACACCGGCACCGGCCGGAGGGGGGGCGGATGAGAATCGGAACGCTACTGGCAGCCGTGGTGCTCTTGACGGCTGCCACAACGACACTTGGCCAGACCCCTTCCTTGGAGTGGTCGTACGACGCGGACTCGAACCTCTACGCGTCGCCCGTAGTGGCGGATCTGCATCCATCTCCCGGCCTGGAAACGGTCGTGTCCGACAGCGAGGTGCACGTGCTGCGTTGCATCGGCGCGGATGGCTCCCAGATTTGGCAGTTTGACGGCGACTGGAAGAAGCGCCTCACGTCAACGGCATCGGTCAGTTTTGATGCGCGGGCCGGGCGCGGCACGGTGGTTGTGGCGGGCAGCGACGGGCATCTCTGTTGCGTAGACGGCGAAACCGGCGACCTCCTGTGGGACGCTTCCCCTGGCGCCGTCACTTGGGGCGCGGCGACCTGGGCCGACCTGGGCCGGGGGCCTGAGGTTGTCGTGGGAACGGAGCACGACGGCATTCACGTGTTCGGCGCGGACGGAACCCCCGTATGGCGCGCCGACCGTCTCGGCGACGATGCGTTCTCCATCGTGTGTCCTCTCGCGACGGCGGATGTGGATGGTGACGGCGCAGCGGAAGTGTACGCCGTGGATGCGTGGGGTCCGTTCTGCGCGGACGGGTCCGGCACGGTCCGTTGGTTCACGCGAACGGGGGACACGTTCGTGGGCGCCCCGGTTATCGCCGACCTGGACGGCGACGGCGCCGCGGAGCTTGTCTGCACATCATCGGACAACCACGCCATCCATTGTTTCGATGCCCGCGATGGATCTCGAAAATGGTCCTTCCCGACGGTGGGTGAGGCGGACGCGTATCCGGGGTCGTCCATCGCCGTTGGCGACATAGACGGGGACGGGTTTCAGGAAGTCGTGGCCCCGGACAAGACGGGTTACGTCTATTGTCTACGGCACGACGGCAGCGAGGTCTGGCGATTTGCCACCCAGAAACGCGCGCGGGCCGGAGTGTCCCTGGGCGACATCGACGGAGACGGCGCCGTGGAGGTGCTGGTTGTCAGCGGCGACCATTTTCTGTATTGCGTGGGATGGCGCGGCGATTTGGAGTGGCGGTTTGAGACCGGTCTGCGCCTGGTCCATCCTGCCACCATCGCCGACGTTGATGTGGACGGAAAGACGGAGTTTCTGATGTGCGGCAGCGACCGCACCTTACGGTGCCTGACCATGGATGCGCCGTACGCACCGGAGCGGATGCCGTGGCCGTCGCGGCGATACGACCTGGCACAGTCCGGTTCCAACCTCGGGCGTCACGTCGCCGTTCGTTCCGAGGTGGAAGAAACACGATCTCTTCTGGACAGCGGTGGATTTGAAGTTGACCGGGGTATCGGGAAGGCCGAGGACTACGCGACGGGCGTATTCGCCGCCCTCGAACGGTTGCCGGCCGGATGGACCCTGGAGTCGGATGCCTCCGTGTCTCTGGTGTCCGATGATCCCCACGGCGGCGCGAAAGCGCTTCGCGTGGCCAAGGGGCTGGACCTCGCCACGGTGGCATCCAGGCCGGTGGAGGTTTCGATGGGGCTTCGGCACGTGTCGGCCCGCGTCTGGGTCAAGAACGGTTGGCATGGCGCTGCCCAGGTGGGTGCGGCCAAGATCCGTTGGACGGGCGCGAACGGCATACTGCGCGAGGACGCTCTGGGCGCGTCGACGCGGGGCGCGGGCGGCGCCGTCGCACCTGGCGGTTGGGTGGCGCTGACCCGTGAACGGCAGACGGCGCCGCAAGGCGCCCGTTGGCTCCAACTCGTGCTGGTGCGGCATCCGGTGGCCTCTAACGTGGCCAACGACGTGTGCTTCGACGATGTCGATCTTGTGGGGCAGTTTGAGTCGGAACCCGAGGTCCGTGTGTTCGTGAACCAAGTCGGTTACGACCTGAACGCGCCGAAAGGCTTCGTCGTTTCGAGCAACTTCCCCGCTGAATCGGCACGATTTGAAGTGGTTGACGAGCAGGCCGGTGTCGTCCATGCGGGGTCGTTGCGCACTCCGGAGCGAATCACGGGCGCCTACGGACACGACTGGGGGGCCTTCTTCTGGCGCGGCGACTTCTCTGCATTGGACCAGGGCGGTCGATACCGGATTCGCGTTACCGTCGGGGACACGATCGCCGTGTCCTGGCCTTTCGGCGTGTCCGAGCAGCACGTCTGGAAGGAGACTGTCCGTCCCGCGTACCGATTCTTCTACTACCAACGTTGCGGCATGGCGATTCCGGGATTCCACGGGGCGTGTCATCTGGACGACGCCGTGGGTGCGGACGGGACACAATACGAGCTTTGGGGCGGATGGCACGATGCCGGGGATTACAACACGTACCACAACGCACCGTACACCTTCGGCTTGGCACGGGCCTGCGCGATGCACAAGTCGCTATTCGACGTGGAGGACCTCGACGGCGACGGGGTGGGCGATTTTGTCGATGAGGTGCTGTGGGGCGGCGATCATTCGCGCCGGATGGTTTCGCCGGACGGTTCCGCCTACGGGGGCATCACGTCGGGCTACGGATTCTGGGGTCCGCCCGAACTGGAGACGGACAACGAACCGTCTACGGGCGACGAACGGGGATTCGACCATGCTCCCGATGCGGGCCGCGGTCCGCACTGGCACGTGCAGGCTATGGCGCGCATCGCGCGGATGACCGAGGAGAAGGCCCCGTATGTCGAGGCAGCTCGCCGGGCGTTCGTATGGCGTGAAGCGAAGAACGCCCGCGACGCGCATCAACTCAATGCCGCGTTGGACTTGTACGCCGTGACGGATGAGGAAGCGTACGCGACCGCTGCGCGCGAGACGTTCGCGGCCTTGGGAGGCGGTGAAGGGCTCAAGGCGTTTGCGCCCCATGGGTCCGAGTTCTCGTACTATGTTGACGCGGTCGAGGCCTACGACAGCGCGTTCGGCGAAGACCATTCCGAGGATCTGCGCCGCGTGCTTGTCGAGACAGCCGACGGCATGATCGAACTCGCCCGCAATCCCTTCGGCGTCTACACGCACGGTCCGAAGGAGCGGCCCAACTTCTTCAACACCCCCGCGGAAGACACCGGGTGGCATGTGGGGACCAGCAGTTTCATCACCAACGCAGCGGGGGCCATGGCCATCGCCTACCGGTACCAGCCCAACCCGGAGTACCTGGAATTCGTCTACGACCAGTTGAACTGGTCACTCGGCGTGAACCCGCTTGGCCTGTGCCTGATTGAGGGGCTGGGCAGTGTGAATCCTCCCTCCTATCATCACCGGTACATCTTCTCGGGGGTGGCGCGCGGGGCCGTGCCGGGTAGTCTGGTCAACGGGGTCGCGTACCGGAAGGCAGGCGATGATCGGCCCTTCGTCGACATGCGGGGGCTCGACATTCCTGCGTTTGAGCCGAACGAGGCCTGGTTGCCGCACAACACGGCCTACCTCAACACGTTGGCCAACCTGCGCCGCATCGGCGAGTGAAAGGCAAGCGCCGGCTATAGCCAAACACGGCCGGTTGGCGGTACCATGAAGTAGAGGCATATCCGGCGAGGAACGTGCGATGCAGTCAAGACAGATTCTGGTGATCGAAGACGACGCCGCCATCCGGCAGGGCATTGTGGATGCGCTCCGGTGCGAGGGGTATGCCGTGTCCGAGGCGGGCGACGGCGACGAAGGCGTCAGAGCCGCTTTGGGGTCGGACTGCGACCTGTTGCTACTGGACCTTGTGCTGCCGGATGCCGACGGGTTCGACATCCTGCGTACGGTGCGCGCCGACCGGCCTGCGCTTCCCGTGATTATTCTGACGGCGCGCGGGGCCGAGGACGAGCGGGTTCGCGGACTCCGTCTTGGCGCCGACGACTATGTGGTCAAACCGTTTAGCGTACGGGAACTCCTGGCGCGGGTCGAAGCTGTGCTTCGCCGGGCGCCTGACGCTGCATGCGGACAAGGCGAATTGGCATTTGCGGGCGGTGCGGTGGACCTTGAAAGCGGAGCGGTCCAGTTCGATGGGGACGGTGGCGAACAGTTGTCTGATCGCGAGACCGCGCTGTTGCGCTACCTGGCCGCCAACGCGGACCGTGCCGTAACCCGCGACGAAATTCTTGCGCACGTCTGGGGATTCAACGCCCAGGGCATTGAGACGCGCACGGTCGACATGCATGTGGCACGGCTTCGGGAGAAGCTCCGGGACGATGCCGCGCAGCCGCGCTTGATTCATACGGTGCGCGGCAAGGGCTACCGGTTCGTCAACGGCGCGGGGAGGAAAGGACAGTGATCCCCGGTTGGGAATCGATGATGGTGTTGAGAAAGAGTAAGACCCCTCACCCTGCCCTCTCCCGATGGGCGAGGGTAAGATCCGGGACGGGAGAAGGCCGACACGATGACTAGGCTGCGATACACGTGGTTGGCGTTTGCGCTGTCGGCCGCACTCCTGCTGGCGGGCATGGGGCGCGTGACGCTGACGGCCGTGCGCCTGGACCGGGCCGAGCGGGAGTCGCGACGTCAGGCGGCGCTGGAGGAAGCGGTACGTCTTGCCTTGTGGCGGATGGATTCGGCGCTGATGAATCTACACGCGCAGGAATCCGCACGGGCGCCGTACGAGTACCAGGCCTTCTATCCTGCTGAGCGGGCCTACACCCGGGTGTTTGCCCAGTTGGACAGGGGCGAGGTGCTGGTACCGTCACCGTTGCTGACCGTGACCCCACCGTTTGTGCGTCTCCATTTTCAGTTCGCCCCGGACGGACAACTGACGTCGCCTCAAGCGCCTACGAGCAACATGCGGGACATCGCCGAGATCCAATCACCGGACCCGGACATGTTTGCCGGCAATGACCTCAAGCTGACTCAACTGGGCGATGTCATCGAACCGGGGATTCTAAGGACCGCGCTCGCCATGGAAGCACCCGAGCCTATTCCCCCTCGCCCGGTTGAGGTGGCGAAGAAACCAGGCAAGGGGTTCAAGGCGCCGAGGAAGCAGAGCGCCAAGGAGTACTCCGCGCGCGCCCAGCAGATGAACCTGAACGTCTTCCAGTCCACGAACAATGCGGCGGTCCTGGACACGCCTCCCCGGCACCCGGCGCCGGACGGCGTGATGCGGGCCCTGTGGTTGAACGACCAACTCCTGTTGGCGCGCAGGGCGGTCGTGGACGAAGGCGTCTACCTGCAAGGCTGCTGGCTGGATTGGGACGCGATACGCGTGGCCATGCGCAGCAGCGTAGCGGACTTGCTGCCGAACGCCGATCTGGTGCCGGCGCCAGGCGAGCCGGATGAGGAGGCGACAGGCCGTATGCTGGCCAGCTTCCCCGTGCAGTTGACGCCCGGGGAATTGCCGCAAGAGGCAGACTTCACGGTATCCACCACGACCTTCGCCCTCGCGGTGGCTTGGGGAGGGATGGTGTTTGCCCTGGGGGCCATCGCGGTGCTGCTCCATGGCGCATTGACGCTGAGCGAACGGCGGGCGGCGTTCGTGTCGGCGGTGACGCATGAGTTGCGTACGCCGTTGACCACGTTTCGCATGTACACCGAGATGCTGGCCGACGGTATGGTCACTGATGAAGCGAAGCGCGGACAGTATCTGAGGACGCTGCACGCGGAATCGAACCGGCTGGGGCACCTGGTTGAGAACGTGCTCACCTATGCGCGCATTGAACGGGGCCGCAAAGGCCTTCAGCGGCGGGAAACGTCGGTGACGGCGATTCTGGATGCCGCGGCTCCGCGGCTTCGGCAACGCGCGGAACAGGCGGGCGTGGGGTTCGATCTGCGCGCGGAAGATTCCACAAAGGGTGCCGTACTTCGCACCAATGCCGGGGCCGTCGAGCAAATCCTGACGAATCTGGTCGACAACGCGTGCAAGTACGGCCGAAATGGCAGCGATGATCAGATTGAAGTACGCGCCGACGTGCGCGGCGGTTCTGCCGTGTTTCGCGTGCGCGACCATGGACCCGGCGTGTCGGATGCTGTCACGAAAACCTTGTTCCGCCCGTTCACGAAGTCTGCGCAGCAGGCCGCACAGACCGCGCCCGGTATCGGGCTTGGGTTGGCACTAAGCGACCGCTTGGCGCGCAGCTTGGGCGGTGACCTGGTGCTGGCGGAATCGTCTTCCGAAGGGGCCTGTTTCGAACTGCACCTGCCCGTGATACGCGCGGAGCAGGGGTAGCGGTCAGGGCAATCACACTTAATGGGCGGGGGGCTTCACGCCGCCGGGATGTAGACCGGAGGAACGTTCAAGACGAGGTCCGAGTTTGGAGAGCGGCATCACGATGCCGCTCTTCCCGCCCCGCATCACGATGCGGGCCACATCACATGATGGGGGCTCTCCCAACAACCACGGAGGGGGGCATCGTGATGCCCCCAAGCCAAAGCGGCATCGTGATGCCGCACTCCAAATAGTCCCCATATGTGTTGGATGGGCCGGGCTATCCGCAAGCGAAGGAGGCCGCACTTACGCAATCCTCCATTTTCCGGACGATTCCAGTGCGATTGCCCTGGGTAGCGGGTCAGTCCGACCAGCGTTGGGGGAAGGCCCCGTACCCCGCCAGGTCAAAGGGTTCCGTGGGCGTGGCCCAAGGGAGACCGCATTCCGACAGAAGCCGTCCGTCGCGCGCGGCTTCGACGATGAGGTCGTCGATGCCGTCGATGACGGCCGCTTCGCCTGAATCCAGCTTCTTCCGGCTCACGAACTCTTCCGGGACGGGACGGATGCCGCCCGCCGACTCATAGGCGCCGTTTGACAGAAGCAAGTATCCTTCGGCCTCGGCCAAGGGCATGAGCAGCGGTTCGTCGGTTTCCTGGATGACTTCCACAAGCCGTCGCAGCAAGGTGGTGTTAGGCTGCTCGGGTTCCGCGTGGTCGATGTGCCTCCCCGGCAGATCGACACCATCCTTCTCGTGCAGCACGGCCTCGCCTTCGTCGCCGATGATGCGCCACGACCGGGGATGATGCGTCGACGCGGCCTGGGTAAGGTGAATGCACACCTCCACGCCCGAATCCATTTGTGCGCGGAGACAGTTCGTGTCCTCGCCCTGGATCTCCGGTTGCGCACGATACAGTTCGCCCTGCACCCGCAGGGGCCGCGCGAACTCGTGGAGGCCGTCGCCCGCAAGATAGGCGCACAGGTTCAGGACATGGGCGCACGAGTTGTTCATGGGGCCGTCGAGCACGTAGGCGCCGTCATGCTGCGTCTTCCCGGCCCAAGGCGCGCGGGCGTAGTAGGTCGTGGCGCGCTGCCACCGGGCCTCGGCGCGAATGGCGCGCACCGTGCCGACAGCGCCCTCGCACAAGGCGCGTTTGAGAGCGGCCACGTGGGGCCGGGCGACGTCCTGGAAACCGACGGCGCAATAGGCGCCGGACTTCTCCTGGACTGCCATCAACTCGCGCAGGTCCTGGATGCGCACCGCGGGCGGCTTCTCGAGATACACGTGCAGCCCGCGTTCAAGCGCGGCGCGCGCCATGGGTACATGGCACGCGATGGGCGACGCGATGCAGACCAGTTGCAGGTCGGGTTCGGATGCCAGCATCTCGTTGAAGTCGCGGTACCGCGGCACACCGGCGGCCTCGAACTTGGCGTTGGCGGGCGGCGCGTCGCTGGGTTCCGCAAATGCCACCACGCGGATGAGCCCCTCGGCGGCGAGGGCCTCCGTCATGGCGACATGGACCTCGCCGAACCCGCCTACGCCCGCCAGAGCCACTCGAATCCGGTTCATCGACTGCTCCCTACGCGTTGACCTGGAGCTTGTCCAGCAACGCCTTGCAGGCCTTGATGCCGTCGAACTCGCTCATGCGTTTGCCTTCGTACTCGATCCCGATGTATCCCTCGTACCCGTGCTTGTCACATACGGTCTCGATGATGCGTTTGAAATCCAGCTTGGTCTCTTTGCCCGTGGCGTCGTCGAAGTCGTAGCATTTGGCACTCACGGCCTTGGCGTATTTCATCAGCCGATCGATGCCGTCGTACAGGTCGACCTCGTTGGGGAAGTTGCCGAAGTCCGGCAGGGTCCCGAAGCGCTCGTGGTCCACTGCCTTCATGAGCCGCTCCATGGCGTCGGGGTAGGACGACGGGCCGCCGTGGTTCTCGATGATCACGTTGATGCCTTTGGAGTCGCCGTAATCGCACAGTTTGCGGAACGCGGGCACGGACCGCTTGATGAAGGC
>JAAEQP010001824.1 GCA_024231375.1 bacterium
AGACATCTCCTTCATGTTGCGGATCTCGACGACGCCCTCTGTGCCGATGTAGCGTTCAACCTGGCCGTAGTGGGCGTTTGCCACCGTCGTTGTGTAGTTGAATACGAACTTCTCCGGATACTCGATGATGGTGGAGATCGTGTCGGGTGTGGTGCGCACATCCTCCATGAAGAACTTGCCGCCCGTGGACATGACCCGGCGCGGCATGCCGCACCCCGTTATGAAATGGCAGACGTCCATGTGATGGAGCATGAGATCGCCGATGTACCCGTTGGAATACTCCACGAACTGGCGCCACCGGAAGTAGCGCACAGGGTCGTAGGGGTACTTCTTCGTGTGGCGCAAGAACAAGTCCCAGTGTACGGTCTCGGGGGAGGCGTCCGCCGGGGCCTTGAAGCCATTCAGTCCCGAACTCGCGTAACTCCGGTTCACTCGGACACATACCAGCTTGCCGATCTCGCCGGCCTGCACGACCTCCCTGGCCTTGCGGTAGATATCGGTGCTGCGCAATTGCGTGCCCACCTGAATCACGGCGCGCGATGCGCGCGCTCTGTCGCGCACCACCTTCGCCTCGCGCCAGGTCAAAGTCATGGGTTTCTCGGTGTACACGTCCAGACCAGCGTCCATGGCCGCCAGAATGGCTGGCGCGTGGATGTGATCGGGTGTCGCCACCACCACCGCGTGGATCTTCTCCCTGTCGAGCAGATCTTCGAATCGAGTGTATGCGGAAGCCTTCTTGTACTTCTTCCTGCAACGGTCGGCGGCCTTGTCCCTGTTTCGGTTGTACGTGTCGGCGACAGCCACGATATCGACCTTCTTCTGCGCCAAGGCTGCATCCAGCAACTCGGACCCCCGGTTTCCGATGCCGATGAATCCGCATCGGAGGCGGTCGCCGGATTCTGCGGCGGTCGAGGCTGTATGGACTCCTACCGCGCCCCACAAGGCCGCATTGGCCATGAACTGTCTTCTTGTCTGCCCGCTTCGCGTCATAGGTGTCATTCCCTGCCGTGCCAATCCGCTAATCCAAGTCGAGATCGATGTCGTACACGTACGTGTGTTCCCCGTCGCGCGGACACCGCGCCATCCACTCACCTTCGGGGGACATGACACCCGACAGGCAGTTCACCGGCCCGCCCGGTGCGGTTGCGTTGGCCGTGCAGATGTAGACCTTGCTTTCCATCGCCCGCAGAGCGAGGTTCGATTCATGGTAGGCCGTGTGAACGGCGCTGCTGCCTGAGTTTGCGCTGTGGAAGATGATTTGAGCGCCTTTCTTCCCAAGCTGGTACGCCAGGCGCGGGTCCGGGTAGGGGCCGCAACCCGGCGTCACCCACAGGTCGTTGCAGATGAGACATCCGAACGTGAGGCCGCTGTCCTCGAACACCCGCAGTTCTTCCCCGGGGCGGCAGAACTCGCGGTCGCCCGACGTTGGCACCAGCTTCTCGTGGGTTCCGGTCAGTTCCCCGGCTTTGTCGTAGATCCGCGTCTGAATGAACGCCCCTTCCTTCGTCTTGCACCCGGTACCAATCAAGGCGCAGACATAGGATTGTCTGCACGCGGCCGCAATCTGAACCCACGCCGCTTCCGTCGCCTTGGCGCTGAATTCACCGTGATACCCGGTCAAACTCATCTCGGGGAACAGGATGAAGTCGGCCTCCGCGGAGATAATGCGATCAAGAATCTTGGGAAGGTTCTCCTCGAGTTTCGTCGACACATCCATCTGAACGCCACAGACTCGAATCGTTGCCATAGACATCACCTCCTGTTGGTGCATCCTCGTCCCTCTATGGTATCACGCCGACCCCAAGGACAGAAGGCCGATGCCAAGCGCGGACACCACCACCCCCGCGGTTTGCTATGCGCCACGGGTTGCTCACGGGACGGTCGACCGATATGATGCCCTCGTATCCAGGCCTACCGGGGAGGGGAAACCATGTCGATACAGATTCTTCACCTGCTCGCATGTGCAGCGGTCGTCTTCGCAACCGTCCTCGTGTCGCGGTCCGCCCAAGCGGCTTCCGATGAGGCCAACCCCTTGGCGTCGCAGGCTTCCGGCGCCGTGAGCGTGGCCGATCTCCTTCCGGAAGGGTTCGCTGACGACGGCTCCGTCGGCTACATGCCCCAGGTGCAGCAGGCGCTCGACACGGCAGCGCGTACGGGAGGCATGGTCATATTCCCGCCGTGCATCCTCCTGCTGGACGACCCCGCAGGCTTCCGCGTGGCCTCTGGAATGACCCTCGTCATGCACGGCACACGATTTCTGTTCGCCGAGGGACTTGCCGAGGATGGCCAAGCCTTTCGCGGTGAGAGTATCCATGACGTACGTTTCGTGGGCGGCTCGGTGACCGGCAAGCGCGATGCCTGGGCTCAGGGCGTCAACGTCGCGGGGATACGCATCTACGGCGAATGCAGCGGCATTCGCATCTCCGACATGCGGTTCGAGGACCTGTCCAGCAACGCCATCGGCCTCTTTGGCGACGAACAGCGCCGGATTCGGGATGTCTGGGTTCGCGACGTCTCGGTCCGCAACTGCTGCAACTACTACGGCGACTATCTTTCCGACAACCCCGGCCCCGCCGAGGGTAGCGACCGCAAAGACCAGGGTGGCGTCGCGTTCTACCATGTGGACAACTGGGTCGTGGACGGATGCGACTTCCAGGGGTCTCAATCGGACGGGACCCACTTCTTTCACTCTCACCACGGCCGGTTCGTCAACAGCCGTGTCCTTACGAGCAACATGGGGGGGTATTTCCTGGAAGGGTGTCGGCACGTGCTGGCGGCAAACAACCTCATATCCGAGAACGGGTCGCGTGGCGTGACCATCGAACGGGACAGCGCATTCTGCACCCTAAGGGGCAACGTTATTGAGCGCAGCGGCCGCGAGGGGCTCTGGGCGCCCGATGTCATGGCAATCATGGTCGCTGACTGCATCTTCCGCGAGAATGGTCGGAAAGACGACACCGACCGCGATTGCGAGATCCGCACCGACAACGGCGACCGCTATGAAACCCAGACCCGCGACGTTCGCGTCAGCGGCAACCTGTTCTACACCTCCGCCCATCAGACCGCCGCTGTGATGATCACGGACGGCGTGCGGGACTCCGTCGTCCGCGACAACTCATTCCGGGGCGCCGTGGAGAATCAACACCTGATGCTGTCGGACTCCGCCCAGGCAACGTGCCTCGCTGAAGCCAATGACATCGTGGAGGACGGAACCGGGGAATGATTGCCGCAGACGGATCCCGAACCGATCACTTGACGCCATCCCACGGCGCGTCTACTATGCGGCGGGCTCAAGGGGGGGCGCGACAGCACCGCGTTGCCCTGGCCCGTCTCGCGAGTATTTGCAGCCGGAGTCGTACCAGATGAAACGCAATCTCCCGTCAATGGGATCGAACTCCTACGATGTCATCGTTGTGGGCGGAGGAATCACCGGAGCCTGCATCGCGCGCGATGCGGCACTTCGCGGGTTGACGGTCGCGCTTCTGGACAAAGGCGATTTTGCCGGCGCCACGACGGCTGCTTCCTCCAAGCTCATTCACGGTGGACTGCGCTATCTGCAGAATCTCGAGATCGGACTGGTGCGGGAATCGCTCCGGGAACGGCGCATCTGGTCGAACGTTGCGCCTCACATGATCGACCCGCTGAGCTTCATCATGCCTACCACCGGGGGACGCGTCCGCGACCGGCTCACCAAGGCCATCGGACTCACGCTCTACGATTGGCTGGCCTACGACCGCAACCGGCTGGACGACCCCGAGAAGTCCATCCCCGCCCACAAGAAGCTCACGCGCGAGGAAACGCTGGAACTGGAGCCCGGTCTGGATTCCCCCGAACTCACGGGCGCCATGATTTTCTACGACTATCAGATGCACTCGCCGGAACGGCTGGCGCTGGAGTGCATCCTCAGCGCGGCCGAGCATGGCGCCGATGTGGCGAACTACGCGGAGGTGACGGGTTTCTTAAGAGAAGACGATTGCGTGACCGGCGTGCAGGTGCGCGACTCTGCCCCGGACTTGCCGGACTCGAACGAGTTCACGATCCGCGGCCGTGTCATTGTCAACGCCGCGGGTCCTTGGGCCGACTCGTTGATGGAGTCGGTGCATCGCCAGGGGGACGAGGATCACGACGCGCCGAGCCGCCATCTGATTCGCTCAAAAGGCATTCATCTGATCACGCGACCTCTGACCAACGGCCATGCCGTGGCGATTCCCGGCGAGGGTACCCATTTCTTCATTCTCCCGTGGCGCGGGTATTCGCTCGTCGGCACCACGGACACGGTATACAAAGGCGATCCCGACAAGGTGCATTGCTCCGAGAAAGATATCGTGGACTTCATCGCCACCGTGAACACGGGTCACCCCTCGGCCAATCTGCGCCGGTCGGACGTCGTGTATTTTTACGCCGGACTCCGTCCTCTCGTCGACACAACGGCGGACCACGCCCAGGACGACGACCCGGACTCGTACGCCGCCAGCAGGGCGTCGGAGATCTATGACCACGAACGTGAAGACGGGATCGCGGGACTTGTCACCGCTATCGGCGGCAAATGGACCACATCGCGGAACCTCGCTGAGAACGCGGTGGACCTGATCGTGAAGAAGCTGGGTGATGGCGAACGCCCGTGCAGCACGGAGGCGACGCCGACATTCGGCGGTGACATTGGGCCCTTCGCGGACTTCTGTCGAGACGCGGTGGAACGTCTCGCCGCCCCGGCCCGCGCCACGGACGCGGCAACCTTCCCGCCGGAAGTGATCGAGCATCTTGCCAAAAACTATGGCGGCCGCGTTAGGGATGTTGTTGCGTTGGTGCGCGAGGATCCGCAACTCGCGGCCCGCCTCTCGCCGAACTTTCCCGACATCGCTGCGCAGGTCGTCTATGCAGCGCGCAGGGAGATGGCCGTCACTCTGGAAGATGTGGTGCTGCGTCGTACCGGCCTGGGCACCACCGGATCCCCGGGCGACGGCGCCTTGAATCGTGTCGCCGACCTCATGGCATCGGAATTCGGGTGGGACGATTCCACGCGCACCCGTGAGATCGGGCGGGTGGTTGCCCGGTTCGGTTCGTGGGCGCGCACCGTTGCCATCGTGAACCCGTGGTCCTTCGGTCGACGCACCGGCGCCCTGTGGCCCGGCATCCACGCCAAACTCACCCGCGCCATCGGTCCCGTGGAGACCGTGTTCACCGACGAGCCGATGGCGGCCACGCGACTTGCGTCGCAGGCGCTGAAGGACGGCATGGAGCAGGTCATCGCGGTCGGTGGCGACGGAACCATCAACGAGGTCGTCAACGGTTTCTTCGAGAACGGCGAACCCATCAATGAAGAAGCGCTTCTGGCCGTTCTGACGAGCGGAACCGGCGGCGATTTCCGCAAGTCCTTCGGTATGCCTGCGGAATTGGATGCCCAGATCGAGCGGTTGGCCCGTAGCGAGATCCGGCACGTGGATTTGGGCAAGCTGACCTACGTTGACGACGATGGCAACGAGGCCGTGCGCTATTTCGACAATGTTGCCAGCTTCGGTTTGGGCGGCCATGTGGACCGCACCGTGAACCGGATGCGGTTCCTCAAACGGTTCGGGGGACGGTTTGCCTTCCAATGGGCGGCCGTGAAATCGCTACTCACCTACCGCAGCCAGCGCGTGCGGATCACCGTGGACGACGTGTTCGACGAAGTGCTGGACACCTCGGTTGGGGCGGCCTGCAACGGCCAGTACTTCGGTAGCGGTATGCACGTGGCGCCCAACGCCGATCCCAATGACGGCCTGTTCGACGTGCTCATTGGATTCGACCTGAATCGGTTCGAGTTGCTGGGTCTCATCCCGCGTATCTATACGGGCAGCCACTTGGAGCACAAAAAGGTGATCTCCCTCCGAGGGCGCCGCCTGACCGCTACCCCCGTTGACAGTTCCGATGAAGTCCTGCTCGATGTTGATGGGGAGGCGCCCGGCCGGCTCCCTGCCACGTTCGAAATACTCCCGAACGCGCTGTATCTGCGCAGCTAGCGTCCGGGACGATTCCCGAAAGGATCGTGTCCCATGGCTATCGACCGACAACGGCTTCGGTGGAACGGGTGGGGGTGGATTGAAGCCCCCGACATGCTCGGCGAAAACGCGGACCAGGTGTGGGTCTGGATGGGCAAGGCCTTGGGTGTGGACCCATTGCCGGAGACGCCCGCCATGGAGTTGGCCGACATTGAGTTGCCCGATATCCTGCTCGACGCGGGTACCCTGGCCGATCTCGAGCGTGTCACCGCTCCGGATCGGGTGAAGACCGATGCATTCGAACGCGCGTTGCACGCCCGTGGTCGAAGCTACCACGATCTGCTCCATTTGCGAGCCGGATGCCTTGACGCCGCGCCGGACGCAGTGGTCTATCCCGAGAGTGCCGACGAAGTGCTGGCCCTCGTGCAGCTTGCCAACGACCGCGGCTTCGCACTGATACCTTTCGGTGGCGGCTCCAGTGTCGTCGGGGGCGTCAATGCCATGCCGG
>JAAEQP010001825.1 GCA_024231375.1 bacterium
CAAACCACGGCATGTGGTGTTGGGGCGACGAAATCCTGGTCCGCTATAGCCGTGGCTACTACACAGACCTGGGCGCCACGCGGCACCATACCGACCGCGAGAAACCGGAGGAATTCTGGTTCGCACGCAGCCTGGACGGCGGCGAGACGTGGACGCATGAGCACCCGGCTGAGAAGGGGTTCCTGGTGCCTCGGGGCAAGTTTCTCCACGGTACTGAGACGCCAGGGCAAACCATCCCGCCCATCACGGATCTCGATGAACCCATGGACTTCACGCATCCGGATTTCGTGTTGACGTTTCGCATGGAGAGCATCCACGCCGGGACATCGCGCTTCGAGTACTCCTACGACCGCGGCAAGACGTGGAGCGGCCCGTATCGCCTGCCGAATCTCGGGACCCCGGGCACGGCCGCGCGCACCGACTACATCGTCAACGGCAAACATGACGCCTTCATCTTCATCACCGTTGGCAAGTCGAACCGGCGCGAAGGCCGTCCGCTCTGCGCACGCACCACCGACGGCGGCGTGACGTGGGAGTTCGTCTCCTGGATCGGGCCGGAACCCGACGGATTCGCCATCATGCCATCGACTGTGCGCATTTCTGACATGGAACTGTTGACGACGTTGCGGCGCCGCGAGGGCACGTTCCGCTGGATTTCCGCGTGGCGCAGCCTGGACAACGGGGAAACCTGGACCCAGGAGGCCCATCCCGTCGACTACCTCGGCGAGGGCAATCCGCCCATGCTGAACAAACTGCACGACGGCCGCCTGTGCCTGACGTACGGGTTCCGGGCCTATCCCTACAGCATCCGCGCGCGCCTGAGCACGGACAACGGGAAGACCTGGGGCCCGGAA
>JAAEQP010001826.1 GCA_024231375.1 bacterium
ACTGCTGAAGCATGACCCCAAATTCATGGACCAGATACTTGGCGCGCCGCCACCGAAGCGCGAGGGGTTCGTCCCGGCATCCGAGCGGCACATGCCAATTGACCCCGCCCGCGTGTCGGCCGCGATCATGAGCGCGTTCACGAAAATGGGGGAACTGCTCAAGCCGTCCGCGCCCGCGGTGATTACTCCGCCGACCGCAATGGCCCCGCCAACTGCGCCGGACCCGATGGAGGGGTTTGTGTCCGCAGAAGACCGCTCGCCCGACATCGTTGGCGCCATTGACCGCTCAGCTAACACCATTGCGCAGACGACCGTCGGTGAGCTACGCACGCTGACAAAGACGATCAAGGAAGCACTAGCCGCACTCAAGACCACGGTAGCCGTCGGAGACCGCCTGGATGAGACGAACCAGCTTCTGAACGGCATCCAGGAGGCCCTGGCATAATGGCTTCAGCGACGATCATACCAATCACGGACGGTGTCGAGGATATATACGACACGCAGGACCGGTGCTTCCGCGAATACTTCGTGCAGGGTGAGCCAGCCGCGCGGCAGCTCCCGGTCAAGGGCAAGCCGTTCACGCGTCCCGGCAACTGGCCGGGCACGAGCTACCGCGTCAGCAACTACGCGCTAAAGGCGCTAGTGCGTCCGGATACGGCCGCTGACCGCCGCTACCGCCTGCAGGTCTGGGGCAACACGCTGGTGGGCACCGTCGGATCCAGCGCGGACGGGCAAACGTTGAAGCGTGAGACCGTGAACCGGAACGCCACGCAGGACGACATGGTGATCACGGCCGACATGGTTGGCGCGCACCGCGCGACTGAGCCAGAGCTCGGCTGGTTCATCAACTATGACAACAACTCCGAGAAGTCCTATAGCACGCTCCTGCACGTCAAGAACGACGCGCGCGGCTCTGAGCAATACGCGCTGGACGGCGAGTTTGTCTACAACAACTCACAGGCGCAGTACACGTTGATCGCGGGCGGCGCGGTAGACTTCAACGGCAACCCCGCGCGCGACAACGGCTCTGCCGACGTCGGGAGTGCTGCAACGCATGACGCGATGCCGTTCGAGGACACCGACAACGCGAACCCGCTGACACTAAAGCACGTCGACGCGTCTATGCAGGTCGCGTATCACCACGTCACCTACTGGAAAACCTCAAACAGCAACTTTTCCGTGGGCATCCCCGAGCCGTTCAATGATGGGCTTGTCCGCTCGTGGGGGCCGGACTCCGGCCGGAAATACGGGCCGCTGACGGCGGGCACGCCGAACGCCGAAGGCCGCTGGCGCTGTTTCCGCCAGGAGCTCACGCAGGATTGGGACTCGGACGGTACGCCGCTGATCCAGATCGACCGCATCTTCATTCGCGCGCCGCGCATTCTCGGCACGGTCCGCTGGTACAGGACGCGGTTTGGCGACTGGACGGCGCAGTGGTGATAGCATGAGCCTGATTTCACGACTGAAAGCCGCGATACGCCGAAACGTCCTGCTTGACGGACCCGGCTACCGCGCGGAACACACACCCGACGGTTCCCGCATGGTTCCCGTGTCGCCGCCGACGAAGCGCACGGTAGACCTGCCGGGCGGTGGCGCGGGCAAGCTGACGCCGATAGAGATCACAGCCAAGACCGACAACGACACGTATGTCTGTGACGTCTATGCGAACGGCACCGACACGACGAAGACCGCCACGGGCGCGACCGTCCGCGTGCTGCAGATCGGTGCTGGGCAAACCATCCCGACGGGCACACAGTTCCCGGCGTGGGAGCAGCCGTGGTCCGGCTCCGATGAATGGACGATCGATGTGGCAAGGGATTACGCGTGAGCTTCGCGGACCCCACATCATGGACGGACGTAGACGCGGGCGGCAACCCGCTGGACTGGTCTACCCGCGACAACAAGCTGCTGTATCCAGGCTACGAGATGATCCGCAAAGCTATTGTTGAACGGTGCGCCTTGACTGGAGTGGCGGTTCCGGTGGATCTTATAGAGCGCACCGACGGCACGATCTATGATCATTGGCTTGCCGCCGCGCAGAGCACCGTCACGCTCTTGATCCCCTACTTTATCAACAGCGAGGATCATGGTGGGGATTGGGACGGCTCAGCAACGCAGCCGCCCGCGTTGTCAGAAGCCTCTCTTATGACCGAAATTGGCGAGGCGCGTCTCTCGACCGGCATCCCGCTGGCCGCATGGTCAAAACAGCAATATGAGATCCTGCGGCGGTTGATCTGGACAAGCAAGGCCATAACATCTTCTACGGCCAAGTTCCACAAGTTGGGGTATAGCGGGTGGGCTGCAAGCTGGGCAGCCGCGGTCGCGGCAGCTACGGCAGCATTCAATGGCGCATCCAAGAGTGCGCAGGGTCCGGCGTATTGGGAAGTGGGATCTTACTGCCGCGGCGAAAACCATGCACACGCCCCGCCATACACGGCGGTCCTGGGAGCTGCCGAGGCCCAGTGGATAGTGGGGGGCATCCAGAACGTCATTGCCCATGAGGCAGACTTCTATTTCTATTCTACGATGTTTCCGTCAGCCTATGTGTTCACCTATGAAACCTTTGATGACAACGGGCTCGGGTACGCGGAAGACACCTACAACAAACTGCAGACGTTTGCGGTTGCCACGACCGACACACACACCGCAAACAAGGTTGGCGATGCTGACTCAGCCATGGTTGCGGGCACAGATCCATCCAACGTAACAGAAACATCTTTCCGGGGCTGGTACTGTGATCCAGCATATTATTGGTGTGGTTGCGTCTTAAGGTGGAACGTCACCGGCGGTTTCCAGTTTAAGGACTCCTGAGCGCATGGCGGTTTACCGCCGAAGCAATGGCGTAACCGCAACGGCGGGCGCGTAGCGTCACGCCAACGGAGCCCGTGTCTATGGCCATCGAACACGTCACATACACAGCGACGCACACCTATTCGTCGGACGACTACGACGCCGTGATCTTGCCGACCGAGGTCCCGGCTGGCGTGTCAATGACGGTAGTGCTGACCGTGCAGCAGTCTGCCGGGGACGCGCTGGATTGCACGGGCGCGACCGTGACCATGCTCGGGCGGCCGCTGGACTCGCCCATATCGGACACGCTCTTGGCAACGGGCGCGGTGTCTGGCGCCGACAATAACGTCCTGACGTTCACGGTCGCCAAAGACACGATTCCCGCTGGTTGGGCCAAGTATGACACGGTCCGCATAACCTGGCTGATTGAGGGGCCGGGCGACCACAAGACCAAGATCATCCAAGAAGGCATCTTGATCCTGTCGAGCGACGATGCCAGCAACGAGACCTACCCGTACACGGAAGACGTCGCCATCAGCGTTGAGACCCCGGCGGGCGCTATCGACTCGGAGCCGGGCTTGCGAGTAATTCTCGTTGACGGCACCACCGACATACTGCCCGCGGACCCGACCGACAACCCCGGGCAGCTTCTGATTTGCATCGCGATCGGTGCGGCGTCGAATGAGATCAATCCGAACGGCAACACCATCAACGGGTCGGCCGCAACCGTCGCCCTCGCGCAATGGGAATCGCTGATACTGAACGAATACAGCGGCAACTGGCTGGCGTGCAACCCGACGCTGACGGTGCCATAGAGGTACCCGCATGGCAACCGGGCAAGTGCCCATCTCAATAATGGACGTCGCCGGAGCTGATACGATCCCCGAGCATAAGGGGATGATCCTAGTTCGGGCCAGCACGGCATACGGTAGCTATACGCTGGCGCTGCCGACGGTCGCCAATGCCGGGATGATCTGGGTAATCAAGGCAACCGATGACGCGGGCAAGGTCAGCTTCACCGGGACCGTGAACGGTGTGGCCGGCGCAGAGACGCTGAACAACATAGGCGACACGCTGATAGTGACGAGCGACGGCGCGATCTACTATCACCCGAACAGGACACTGGTTGTCCCGTAGGACAGGCAAAAGGACTGAAGAACGTGAACAAGACGGCACGACACATTAAGACGCTGACAGCCTGGATGCTGATGCTGGTCCCTGCCGCGTTGCACGGCGGGCACCTGCTCAACCAGCAGGCGACGACGGAGCTCACGATAGCGGCCGGCGCTATCACGGTGACGCAGAACATGCACACCGTAGAGGGCCAGGGCGCCGCCGCTGACAACCTCGATACCATCACGGGCCTGGCTGCCGGCCACATGGTCTGGCTGTCGCCCGCGAACGCCGCGCACAACATCACGATTACGGACGGCGTCGGCAACATTGACACGCCCGACGGGAACAGCTATACCATCCCGGACGATGGCTATGTGATCGCCTATAGCCCGGACAGCACGAACGTGATCGTCATCTATGCCACGACCGCCGCCAGTATAAGCGGCGTACTCCTGGCAAACGGCACCATCCCGCTAACGGCCGCATGGGACGTTGGCGCGTTCGTGGTGACGGCGCTGAACTACGTCTCAGACGTCGCTATCGGGACACAGCCCTACGCCTGCACCAGCACGACCGTCAACACGAACCTCAACGCGGACCTGCTGGATGGCGAGCACGCCAGCGCTTTCGAGGACTCGGACGCGGACTTGACCGCCATCGCGGCGCTTGCTGGCACGGGCGTACTCGCGCACACGGGCGCCGGGACGTGGGCGGAACGCACGATTACGGGCACCGCCAATCAAGTGGTTGTCGCGAACGGTGACGGCGTGGCTGGGAACCCGACGCTGAGCGTGCCGCAGGACATCCACACGGCCGCTACTCCGCAGTTCGGGAAGCTCGGGCTTGGCGTGGCCGCCGACGGCACGGCACAGCTAAAGCTCGCATTTGACGCCGCGGCTTACATGCTCGTAACGCAAGCGGACGCCGCCGCTGTGACGTTCGACAGCGTGAGCGATGGCACGGCCGGGTTCGCGTTCTCGGACGCCGTGACGGTCTCTACCGCAACGCCCGCGTGCCTCACGCTCGGCAACAACGGCGACGTCGATTTCGCGCTGACGTTCGACGCGAACACCACGGACGGCGTGCTGACCTGGATGGAAGACGAGACCTATTTCGGGTTCACGCACGCGCTCCTGCTGGGCACCACGGCGGACACCACAAACGGCATCCTGCGGTACACGGGCGCTGACCTTGAGATCCGGATAGGTGGCGTTTGGGTGTCGACCACTGCGGGCGCTGCTGGCGGTGAGGCCAACACTTGCAGCAACGCGGGCTCGGGCGTGTCGGTCTACTTCCAGAAGGCGGGCATCGACCTTGAGCTGAACGCGATCAAGTCCGAGAACGACCGCATATCTGTAGCTCTGGACGGCGCGACTCATGACATTGAGCTGACGCTCGAAGAGGCCAACCTTGACATGTCGAACATGACGGGGACGGTTGCTGAGGCCAACGGCGGAACCGGTGCCGCCACCTGGAACAAGGGCGATATCATCTATGCGAGTGCCGCGAACACGCTTGCCGCGTTGGCAGACGGCACTGTCGGGAACGTGCTCACGCAGGCCGACGAGGTGCCCGCCTGGCAAGACCCGGGGTGGTACGCGCTCGCCGAAGACACCGACTGGAACGACGACCCGCCGTCTACGTCGACCATTACGACTATCTCGGACCTGTCCACCATCATCAAGGTCGGCACGCCGTTGAAGTTTACGCTTGGCGGTGGCGCCGCGAACCCCGGCACGTATTACGCGGTAGTGACGGCGATGGCAGTGAACCTGATCACGATAGCGGGCGCGCCGCTTGAGACCGACGATGGCGACCTAACGGCGCTGTGGATCGGGCGCCCGGAGCGCGTGGCGCAGGTTGACCTGTTCATTGCCGGCACGTATGGCGACGGTGTAGATACGACGCTGCTGGCCTCGGACATGAGCAGCTATTTCAAGTGGGGCGGCAGCGCGGCGTATCTGGTCATGTACGAGTGCGTGCACCTGACCGTCGACACGGGAGCCGAGCCCAAGATTAACGTCCGCGTCAATGGCGCCGACGTGAGCACGAACGACGCGAACAATGGCGTGCAGCTTGGCGCGACGGCTACCTGGGTCGCCAACAGCGCTGTTGCCATCAATACGACCAACTATGACATCCAGCGCGGTGAACCGCTAGAGCTCCATTGCCCGGTGGCCGGCGGAACCGGTGACGCGGCCGAGCTGACGGTGACGTGCTTCTTCGTCTTTGAATAGGTGAACCATGCGGCTCCGAGCCATCGACATCACAGCGCTTGCTTGTATCACGCTCGCCGTGGCGCTCCTGCCATGCACGGGTATGGTCGTTAACCGGCTCCCGCGCGCGTATGCGGCCAGTGATACTGCCGTCGACTCATCGCTATTGGGCCACATGGACGGCCTGGACGCCTCGACCACGTTCACGGATGACGGCACGGTCGGTAACTCTCCGCACGCAATGGCGGCGGCCGGGGGAACAGACGCCCAGCTCGATACGGCGTTCAAGAAGTTCGGGACGGCCTCGCTGATCCTGGACGGCACTGGCGATTACGTCTACGCCGCAGACGATGCTGATTGGGACTTTGCCGGTGAGATGACCATAGAGTGCTGGGTACGCATGAGTTCTAATGTGGCGTCACAAGCGATCATGTCGCACGGAGGGGGCGCCGATGGTTCAGCCGTCGGCGGCTGGCTACTGTTTTACAACTCGACCGGCGACAAGGCGCGCTTTGAGGCTCGGACCGACGTAGGCGCGGAGATCACCGCCATCAACGGTCCAGTCAATGGCCTGACCGTCGTAGATACGTGGCATCATGTAGCGGTCACGCGCGACGCCAGCAACGTCTTCCGTGTTTTCACGAACGGGACCATGGGCGCGACGGACACAGATGCCACCGCGATTACGGGCGGCGTAGGTGAGCAATTGCGCATCGGCATTACGTCAGCGGACGGCGCAGAGTTCGCCGGCCACATTGATGAGGTCCGCATATCGTCGGCGTGCGCGTACGACGCCAATTTTGATGTACCGACAGGCCCCTACAGCAAGTAAGAAACGGAGACCCGACCATGGACAAGAACAGACTGAATGCAATCCTCGCGTGCCTGCTCGTTGCCATCTGCGCCAGCGCGTACATCACCAAGCCGGCGCCGTTCCGGAAGACCGCCGACGTTGTGGGCTCCGCAGACGCCTACGAAGACGCCAAGGGCTACAGCAAAGCCGTTAGCACGTCCACGAGTCTGGCCGCATTGCTGGGCGAGGCGCTGCCGTCTGACATCGTTGCTGTGACGCTCTACAACAGCGACGCGTCGACCGTGCTGCGCTACCAATGCGACGGCAATGCCGCAACCGCAACAGCGTTCCCGATCCCGGCCGGCGCGTACTACACAGCCGCAGGCGACAAGAGGGAGCTTGACCGGATCCGGCTCTATGCCGGATCGAGCATCACTATTGGCATCGTGACCCATGACCTGGACTAAACCGAGGAGATTCCCCGTGCGTACCCGAAATATCGTTTCGCTTCTGGCCCCGGCCCTGTTGGCTGGGGCGCTCTGCATTGCCGGCCCGAACCGCAAGCTCGGCCAGTTCGGCGCATCGGGCGGTGGTGGCGGCAGCATCACGTGGGGCGACGGGCTCCAGTACTCGGCGCCGACTGCAAGCGCGGACATCAACGCCACGAACCTCAAGATAACGGCTGGCGAAATCAACCTCATACAAGACCTGCACACTACGTCTACGCCCACGTTCGGGACGCTGACGCTCACTGCGAACTCCGACACCATCACGCTCGGGCACGATGGCACGGACGCCAACTTCACGACCACCGATGGAGTGTTCAACTTCTACAACTCTGAGGGTGGCGGGATTGCGTCGATCGTCGAGATTCACGGCAACGGCACGATTGGCGCTCTTCGGGCGCTGGACGAAGATGACGCGGAATGGTGCAGCATCCACGCCACCGTAAATGAGGGCTACATCACCGTTGGCGGCTCTGCGCCTGGCGACCTAAACCTTGTGTGGGGCGGTGCCAGTGACGTGGAGATAGCGCACGGCGTAGCTGATGCCGAAACGCCGTACCTCGGCGTCTACGGCTTCCCGACCGGGACCGCTGTCCACGATATAAAGCTCCAGCTTGCGGCTGGTCCGGTGGGCCAGATCACGTCGAGCACGGGCACGATTGACTTCGCGGACGAAAACCTGACTACCTTGGGCGAGCTGAGTGTCGGCTCGTTTGAAACGCCGTGGGACAATATCATCGTTGTAGACGCGGGCGGCGGCGGGGATTACACTACCATCCAGGCGGGCGTAAATGCTGCAGCTTCCGGTGACGTCGTCAAGATTGCGCCGGGAACCTACAGCGAGAACGTGGTAATGGCAGATGACGTCTCCCTGTGTGGCATGAGCTGTTCGAAGGAGCAGGTAATCATTACGGCTGCGACGGGCACTGTGCTCACGACTCAATCGGGCACCGGTGGCGAGTTTTCCAGCCTGCGGATTGTTGCGACGGGCACAGCCGAAGCACTCAACATCCCAGCCGGCGCAACGGGCAAGATGTTCAGCTTTTGGAACTGCGATATTGAGGGGGATTACACGTCTCGCGCGGATGACATGATCACGGTTAATTCCGGCCTGTTTCGGCTGAGCAACTGTGCCGTAGAGTACAATGAAGCTGGCAACGCGACAGCAACGGTAACGCACCGGGTCATCAATGTGGTGGGCGCGAACGCGGTCTATGTCCTCAACAGCCGCATGACCATGGACGTAGACGACACCAACGCGAACAACGCGACCCTGATCGAGATTGCGTCGGGTGCGAATTGCGGCCTCATGATCACGTCATCCTTCTTCGAACAGGACGTGGAAGCAACGGGCACCACCGCAATCGTCCATGACAAGGACGCACACGGCGCAACCGGCCGCATGATGTGGTCGACACACGCGGACGTTGACGCAGCAGGCGCGGGCACAGCGACGGCATATGTCCTCGATAACATAGCCACCACATTCCGCTCGGTTAGCAACCTCATCCATGTCACGGGCGGCACGAAATACCTTGGCAACCTTGGCGCAGCCGCAACGCTGGTCTCAAACGGTGACGACATTACGGGCGTGACGGTCGACTCTGAGACGACGGGCGCGGGAACGTACACCCAAGTCAACTCACCCTCAGACGACGTGTTCAGCGTGTCAGGCGACATCCACGCCAGCTACATTGAGTTTGACGATGCCGAAAACAGCTACATTGGCGCGGACAAGACGTGGACGGATTATTTCGCGTTTGCCAACGATGAAACGAACTTCTGGCTCGGAACTGCCGCTGACCCGCAAATCTACATGAACTATGAGCGGGACGCGAATATCCTGGTGGGTGCCGGGACCGGTGGTGACACTGACATCATTATCTCGGAAGGCAACACGAACAAGACCACGCTGAACCAGAGTGGGATTGATTTCAAGGTTTCGGTGGGAGTGACAAACGGTGATATCGACCTTGAGCCGAATGGCACGGGCACGGTCGACATTGCCGGCGGCATGTCTGCCACGGGCGTTTCCACGTTCACGTTCCCCCCGACCGGCAACACTGCGGCGACTGCGTCCCTCGCGGTCAACCCCGCGAGCGCGACGGCTGCCGCTGGGTTGCTGTGGCTGGGCGTGAATGACGCGGAGTGCTTCGCCGTGGATGAGGATGGAAAAGCATGGGCAAATGCTGTCTCCGGCAGGTCTGCGTCTGGGACAGGCGCGGGCGTTTTCAAGGTGTATGCCTATAGCAATGGAAACAATGGAGCAACACTAGAACTATCGGGCCACGGCGCAAATAACACATGGTCGGCGTGGGCGCTGACATCGGCAGATCCCTCCGCAGACAGAGACGTCACAACCACCCCTTGTCGGCTAGTCGGCGTTCCAGCTCATCCATCCGCCACCGCAAACAAAGTCGGCGGTCCAATCACCATCACTGGCGGCGCAGGCGACGGCGCGGCGGCACAGACCGCCGCGCACGGCGGTGACGTCCACGTCGTAGGCGGCGCAGCCGCATCCGACCTCGACAGCTCGGACGGCGGTGACGTCAAGCTGTACCCCGGCGAGCTCGGCACCAACGGGACGCCTGGCGTGGACGGTTCGGTTGCCGTCTACGAAGCTGACGGCACAACTCCCGTTGCCACGTTCAACGACCTGACCGGCGTGACGCACAACCAACGCACCGTCTACACGCCGTCCGCAGACCAGGCCCGCGCGGACGACTCAACCATCACGGTGGCTAACACCATCGTTCGGGTTGCCGGCGACGCCGGCGCGGCTGTGCTTGACACTAACCCCGCCATTGAAGACGGCGCGGCAGACGGGCAGATGGCCATCATCCAGGGCACGCACGACACCAACACCGTTCAGATCGCGGACGCCTGCAACACGCAACTCGCGGGCGGTGCTGCCGTGACGCTCGGGCAGGGCGATACGCTCACGGTGATATGGGACGCTGGCGAAAGTGTCTGGCTCGAAACCAGCCGGAGCAACAACTGATGCCGACGCGACAACAGCTAGCCGATATTGTGGCGATATTCGCGCTCTGCTGCTCTGTCGGCTGCACGGCGCTCGACACAGGCATCGACGGCTCGGAACCGCCTACGGGCTGGGCAGACGTGCGCATGTCGCAGTTGAGCCCCGGCAGGTGTCTTGAGCGCACCATGGCCTATTGTCACCGTCTACGCGCCAAGGACGTGCCCGCCTGCATCCTCGTGTTCCAGCACGCGACTGAGGATGTGGGCCACGCCATCGTGGCGACCGTCGACAGCAGGGGCCGCTCTATCCTCGTGGACGTTGCCGCGGGCGAGTGTTGGTGGAACGAGCACCCCGAGGTGGTCACGCGCGTGCTGCGGTGGCATGGGGAGCCGCAATGAAGCTCACGAGCGAGAACGTAACGCAGGCCGTCGTAACGGCGCTGATTCTCGCACTGTGGGCTGCGGCGTTCGCCGCCATACTCGGTTGCTGCTCAGGCTGCACGACCGTCAATGTCGCGGTGTATGGCGATGTGCTGGTTCCGGTCGAGGCGGAAGTGCTGATGCTTGTCCCGTCGTCTGACGGCACAATGCACGGGCGGGGGCCGCGGCTATGATCACTGAGCCCGCAGAACGCATATCCGCTACCGGCATCACGCAGGCGGTCTCTTCCGGGCGCATACAGCCTGGCGATTGCGTGCTGGTCCGGAATGGCAACCCCGGCCCTCTGAACTGGTTCATTCGCCGCGTGCAGTCCCGGGCACTCCCGGATCTGGCGTGTGTCTACGCGCCCGAGGTCGTGGCGCAGGCCGCTAGCTACACGCATACGGCGTGTGCCCTCGATAGCCACAGCATAGGCGAGATGACCACGCCGTGCGCGGGCGTCCGGGCGTGGGCCGCGCTTGCGGGCTCTGAGGTGTTGATACGACGCGCGCGCGCGGGCGTAAGGCGCCGCTACCGCATCACCAACTACTGCCGGGAAGACATTGACGCGCGGACGCGCTACGCCTTCACAGAGCTGCTCTACTACTACTGGCGCTGGACGGTAAAGGTTAACGGCGTGCGCAAGTTTGCGGACGTGTTCATGGACCACACAACCAACGTCTGCAGTGGCCAGTATGTCGTATGGTGCGCGCTGGCCAGGATCGAGGCATTTCGGAATGAGGAACCTGAGGCATGGTATCCAGCCCGGCAGGCAGTAACGCCGATGCTCCATGACGTTTGCCGGTTGCAGATCGTGAAGGACTGACGGCCATGAATGATATCGACTACGAAGCGCTCGGCAAGGCGATAGCGCCGCACATCCAGCTCCCGGCACCCGACTGTTCGGTCGGCCTGACGCGCGAGGACGCGACAGAACTGAAGGCCGTGGCGTCCGGGATGCGTAGCGCGCGCTCGATCGCGTGGACAACGATAATCAAGGCCGTGGTCTACAGCGTCATATTCCTGGTCGGGCTCGGGGCAACGGTCGCGTGGTCCCGTCACGTTGCGCGCGAGACCCCGCCACCCGTGGTAGCGCCCGCGGCACCGTAGCCGCACACTTTGGCCCGCCTGGTGTTCCCTCCGCCGTTTTCCTCCGCACCGGGCGGGCCTTCATTTTCTTGCGTTTTCTTCACTTTTCTGCATAGCTACGCCTTGACGCATACACAATACGGGTGTAGATTGGTAGTATGGAGAGAGAAACGAGCAACCAAGCCGGAGCACGGGAGAAGATCATGACCGCAGGCCACACACTCACAGACCCCGCAGAGTTCTGGGGCGACGTGCCCGCAACTACCGAGCTCCGTCAGTATGACGTGACGGCGTTCGTTGGATCGCTGGACCTGTTCACGGCCCGCGTATGGGCGCCCAGCGCGGCGCGTGCCTGTCGCGAGGCCCGTAGCGCGGCACAGGGCCGGTTCCCGGTCTTCGTGCCGATGGAAGCCGCAGAGACCGCCGCAGCCGTCCGCTGTGGCACTGTCGCCGCGTGGGCGTAGGAACCACAACCATAGGGAGAAAAGAAAAATGTGCGAGCCAGCAAGTTTTGTATTGACCAAGGACCGCGCGTTCTGGTCAATGAATCATGACAACCATCACGAGATCATCGCAGAGCACAAGCTCTGCGAGGATGGAGCGCGCGGCCCGAACGTGGTTCGTGTCGAAATCACACCGCCCGCCGGCGATATGCGCAAGCCAATCGCGGATTGGGTGTTCCGTGTCGACCAGGATTTGCTGCCGGATTGGTGGGATGAGGTAACCGGCGAGAAGCGCGCGAGGCAGGCGCTCGTGGATTGGCACGCGGCGCGCGTGTTTTTGACCGGCCGGCACAAGCTGAGTGAGGGTTCCTGCTGGCTGTACAACAACGCCAGCGCGGTCCTGTGCGACAACGCCAGCGCGGTCCTGTGCGACAACGCCAGCGCGGTCCTGTGCGACAACGCCAGCGCGGTCCTGTGCGACAACGCCAGCGCGAGGCTGTACAACAACGCCAGCGCGGACCTGTGCGACAACGCCAGCGCGAGGCTGTGCGACAACGCCAGCGCGAGGCTGTACAACAACGCCAGCGCGAGGCTGTGCGACAACGCCAGCGCGGTCCTGTGCGACAACGCCAGCGCGGTCCTGTGCGACAACGCCAGCGCGAGGCTGTGCGACAACGCCAGCGCGAGGCTGTGCGACAACGCCAGCGCGAGGCTGTACAACAACGCAACGGCAACTAAACACAGTGGCTCACCGACTGTGACGCTCAACACCGGAAGCAACGCCGTCGCCATTGACCGTACCGGCGACCGGCCGAAATGCCGAGTTGCACAGGCGAAGCAGTAGGGGAGAGACCATGCACGCCGTCACCATAGCATTCTACGGGTTCGCGATCTCGCAGGCCATCGGGACGGCGGGATACTGCCTGTGGGCGTCCACATGGGGGCGTTCATGAACCAGCTCGCCACACCACGCGTTGAGGGCGACACGGTTGTCCTGTACGACATGACGCCTGAGGAACAGGCCGCGTGGGACCGGCACATGGAATGGCTGGACCTCTTCTTGGATGGCCCCGAGTCCCGGGCGCCGACAAAGGTCGAGCTGATACGCGAGCAACTAGAGGCCCGGAAGGCCGCAAGGCACGGAGCGAAGCACAAGCGCGGAAAGCGCAAACGGAGGAAGTAGACAATGGCTGAGCACACGCACACACCGGGGCCGTATGAGGTCAAGAACCTGACTGATGTTTTCGGCCCGCTTGGCGGTGACAGTGGTGACGGCATGGCCGCAGACCCCAACGACGGCTGGCTTGTGGCGGACTGCTCGGCGGGAGTCACGTTTGCCGGCAACATGGAAACAGAGCTCGGGTTCGATGTCCAGAAGGCCAACGCCCGCTTGCTCGCCACCGCGCCCGACATGCTGGCGATGCTGGAAGACGTCGCGTGCCGGATCATCGAAAGCGAGAACTGGTGGATGGACTGCCCGGACCGTGGCGGCTTCGACCTTGACGCCATCCAAGCGCTGATCGCCAAAGCAACGGGAGCAACCGACAATGGCTGAGCACACGCATACACCGGGGGAGATGACCGTAGAGCCTGACAGCGAGACGCTGACCGTCGACGGTCTGACGATCGCCACCATGTATGCCCCGGGGCTTCTCGAGGAAGCTGAACAACTGGCGAACATGCGGCGCCTGGCGCAGTGCTGGAACGCGCATGATGCGCTAGTGACGGCGCTGGCTGAACTACGGGACTGGTACACCAAATACACAGGCCTCCCAGCCTGCAAGGCAAACCATGCACTCAAGGTTGCCGAGACTTGCGCCGGCCCCAATGTCGGAGTATGGTAGGGCATGGAGGCGAACCGATCACTGACTCAGCGGACGGCGGCGGGGTTCTCTCTCCCTCCTACTTCTCCCCTACCCCCCGCCGTCCGCTCTTTTTTCACAGCACACCACACTGGAGGATGACATGGCAGACTTACCGGAAGAGTTCAAGGCTTGCGCGAAGAAGTTCGAAACAGCCGCATACAAGAACGTCAACGTCGGGCGCGGGTTCACCGCTATCGACGCCTATCACATCGTTGAGCGCCTGACGGAGGTGTTCGGGCTCTGCGGGCTGGGATGGGGCACTGAAAGCGTTGCCTACGAGCTGCACGACAAGAACGTCGCGGCGCGCGGCACGTTCTGGTTTATGGTCGGAGAGAAACGCGGCGCGATCGAAAGCGTTGGGGACGCGGTGGTCTTCAAAGGCAACATCGCAGAGGCATATAAGAAGGCGCACACCAACCTTATCAGCAAGGCGTCCAGCTTCCTCTGCATCGGGCTCAGCGTCTACCAAGGCAAGGGCCTAGAGGACCCGTACCTTGACCGCGCGCACGCCGCAAACAAGGATAGCACGCCCTCGCCAGCCGCCCGCAAGCCCAACAAGACCGATGTGGCCACGGTTGAGCAATGGATCGTCATGTCCGGGCTCTGCAGAGACCGGTTCGTCACGGAAGAAGAACTCATGAAGCGCCTGTCGGAAGAGCCGTTCTGTTGCAAGAGCCGGCGCGAGCTGCTGGCCAACCACGTCCCGAAACTCACAGCTTGGATCAAGGGAGAAGAATGATGCGAGGCAAAGCAAGCGTATCCGCACTCGGCAACGTCACGCGCGACATGGAGTTGCGCGCCACCGCCAACGGCACGTCCGTCTGTAGCTTCGGGCTCGCCGTCAATGACCGGCGCGACGATCCCACCGTGTTCCTGGACTGTGAGGCGTGGGGCAAGACCGCCGAAACGCTGGCGGAGCACGTCCACAAGGGCGACCCGCTGTACGTTGAGGGCCGGTTGCGCGCTGACCAGTGGGAGGACCGCCAGACCGGCCAGAAGCGCACGAGGCACATCGTTTCTCTCAACGATTTCCGGTTCATCAGTAGCGGTGAACGCCGGGAGACGCAGACGGAGCGACGGGAGGCCCCGCAGGCGCCCGCAGCGCCACCGGCAACGCAACAGGCGCCCAGCCAGGCCCCGTCGACGCTGGTCACGCCCGAGACGCAAGACATCCCCTTCTGATGGTCTTCTATGGCACCATCACAGACGGGCTTCTCGACGTGCCGACCCGGCGTGAGATCGCCGCGCACATTGCCGGGCGCCGCAACGGCCGGGTGCAGGTCGAGCTCAAGCGCGTAAGCACACGGCGGACGTTGGATCAGAACGCTTACTATTGGGCGTGCCTGAAGATAGCCGGCGACTCGCTAGGCTATGAGACGGAAGACCTGCACCGCACGTTTGCTTCGATGTTCCTAGTCGATCGGTCCGGCAAGCTGCCGATCGTTCGCAGCACGACCGACCTGACGACGGTCGAGTTTATGACATATCTGGCCGCCATCGCCCGCCAATGCGCGGAGTTGGGCGTGATCATGCCAGAGCCAGCACGATAACCCAACCCACAAGGAGGCCCCCAATGCGCTGAACCGGTTCCCAGAATTGAATAGGCGCCCCGGTAAAAGAAACTGCAACAACAACGACAGTGGCAGTTGAATTTCAGAAAGAACTATCGACCACCGGGGCGCCAATTCAGAGCTTGGGAGAACATCATGACCATGCGAAAGTACCGAAAAGGCCGACAGCTTACGACGTTATCCGATATTGCGACGTGTGAGGATCACCGTCTCATGATCGACTGGCGCGGCAAGACCTATCATCCCGCGTTCATCATGCACCTACAGATGCGGACCGTGCAGAAAGAGCAGGAGCGCGGCGTCATCCACACCGCCGTCATCCGAAAAGAATGGCTGGACAAGTACGGTGATGAGCACGTCCGAGAGATACAGGCGCGCGTCCGGGAGAAAACGTCATGAAAGTCCGAGTATCCATCGTCCGCAGCACCACGGCGCTGACCACTGTCGAGTTCATAGTCTATATGGCGAGCGTTGCGCGGCAATGCTCAGAGCTGGGGATAATACTACCGGAGCCGAGCGCGTAGGGAGGGTGAGATGAAGACGGCAGACAACAGAGGATTTTCGTGTGTCGGCCTGGTGCGGCCAAAGCATCGCGTTAACGTAGGTGCGGCCGTGCGTGCTTGTGGATGCTATGGCGCCACAATGCTCGCCATAGAAGGTTGCCGCGGGACGGTGAAAGCCGCAACAGACACGTTCAAATGGCGACGACACATGCCCGTTCTGCGAGTCGATGACCTGCGGAATGTTATTCCGTATGATTGCGTGCCGGTTGCCGTTGACTTGATACCAGGAGCGAGGCCGTTGCCGCGATACTGCCATCCAGAACGCGCGTTTTACATCTTTGGCCCGGAGGATGGCACGCTCGGTAGAGCGGTGACTGACTGGTGTCGTGACGTGGTGATGATACCGACTGACTTCTGCATGAACCTGGCCGCGACTGTTAACGTCGTTCTCTATGATCGACTGGCAAAGCAGGGAAATAGCGGAGTCCTACCATGAAAGTCCGCCTAAACAACCAGCTCATCGCCCGGCTGAAAGTCCGCGCGGCCCTTTGCAGGACGCTCACGTCGAAGTTGATCCGCCGCGCCATGCGGCGCAAGTGGAGCGGGAGTGTAAACCGCGAATCGCCACTAATGCACTCCCCGCGCGCTGCGGCATCGTTTGAGATCGAACCGGGGCGCGGGATGCAAACCCCGGCAGACGTGCGCGCGGCGCTGATCGAGGCGCTCGACGCGACGGAGACGGAAGCTACACCGTTGGAGCTGGAGCCGTGCCGGAGTTATCAAGTATTGGAGGAAAATAATGGTTGGTGACATTGGCTTGCGGAGCATGGCGTCTATTCGGGACTTCTACGGGGTTCCAGCAAAGCGCGGCGCTCCGGTCGTCTACCGCCGCACACTCAAAAGCAAAAAGCGTTACCATGGCCGCATCAAGAGCGCATCATACGGGCAGCTATATTGTGAGCTTGAGTTTTTCGGTCGCCAGCGCATGGACCCACTTCGCCTGATCTATTTGGACGCCGATGGCCAGGAGAAGCTAACCCTAACACAACAGTACATGCCGGAGTGGTTCTGGTTTGATATTCTCGCGGTATGGTAGCCGTTGGAGCTTGAGCCGTGCCGGAACTATCTGGTGATTGAGTCGCAAAAATAATTCTCCCCCGCGCTTGACAATCGACGCAACCCCGATATTATAGTGGTAGGTTTTGGCAGGCCTACGGAGCGACGATATGTACCCAATCCAGAATGCAACGCCTCGGACAAGCCGCACCGCACTCGCGCAAAGCGAGGTCGTCGCGCTGGCCTGCCAGCCGGGGCGTTGCACTCTGGGGTGGAGGCGTTCGTGATGGCTCACAAGAAACTGCCGATGTTCCAGGTCTACACCGGAGACTGGATGAAAGATCCACGACTCAGCAAGTGCGAACCCGCCACGCGCGGCATCTGGTTTGACATGCTCTGCGCAATGCACGAGGACGACCGGTCTGGCGTTGTGTCCGGGACCGCAAACCAACTTTCCCGAGCCTGTAGATGTAGCCCGTCAGAGCTCATTTCTGCCGTCTCTGAGCTGGAGCAAACTGAGACCGCTACCGTTACGCGTAACGGAAAAGTAACGGACTGTCACACGATAATAACGGTCCGAAATAGGCGCATGGAGCGTGAGCGCAAAGAACGCGTTGCCAGTGCGTTACGGCAATCACGACACCGGGACAAACGGAAGAATACGCCAAAAGTAACAACCCCTCTTTCATCTTCATCTTCACCTTCATCTTCAAAAGAGACCCCCCAACCCCCCGTGCGCATAGGCGAGAAACCAACAGCGGAAGAGTCCGAGGCGGCCGGGAAGATCCTCGCCATCCTACAGGGCACCGAGTATTGGGGCAAACACCAACAGGGCGCTATTGTACTTGCGCACCTCGAAAACCTGTGTCAGGCTTACGGCGCACCGAAGCTGCTGGAGCTCATGCACTGGTACGCGAGCAACCACACGGACCGGTACACGCCGAACCTCACGAGCCTGGAGAGCTTGGCCGCGGGCATCCCGAAGCTGTTGGCGGCCCGGGATCGCACGGCCGATGAACAAGCGGCCGAAGCACAAGACCTGCCTGCCTGCAAACTCTGGTAAGGACAGCATGAGCGTATTTGACCAACCACTGCCACACGACTCGGACTCTGAACGCGCACTCATCGGCGCGGTGCTGCTGGATCCGTGGCGGTATGCCGATATATCGGAGAGCATCACGCCAGGCTCATTCTATGGCGCGCACCACGCGCTGATCTGGGGCGTGCTTGAGCCGTTATGCGCTGCCGGTGGCCAGATAGATTTGCTGACGCTCTGTGACGCGCTGGATAGCGGTGGGCGGCTGGAAGAGGTCGGGGGCCGCTCGGGTGTCGCGGAGTTGCTGGCGTCGGTCCCGACCGGCGCGAACGCGGGCAGATATGCCGCTATCGTGTCAGAGCATCATACCCGGCGCATGGCCATTGCCGCGTCTGTGATGCTGCAGGAACAGGCGTTTGACGGCTCACCAGTGGCTGCCATGCTGGACGCCGCCGCCGCGGAACTGTCACGGCTACAACAGGGCGCCGCCGATGCTGACGGGAACTGTTCGGTGATGGCGGATCTCATGCCGGGCGTGATTGAGCACCTCGAAGCGTTGCAGGCGGGAGATGAGCGCGTGCTTGGGCTTACAACCGGGTTCCCGGACCTGGACAAGAAGGTGCGGCTACGGCCCGGTGAGATGATCGTGCTTGCCGCGCGGCCGAGCATCGGGAAGAGCGCCCTAATGTGGTGCATGTCCGCAGCACAGGCGACTGCCGCTATCCCGATCGGCATATTCAGCTATGAAATGTCGAAGGAATCGCTGGCGAACCGCGCGCTGTTCGCGGAGGCCGGAGTAAACGCGATTGACGTCCGGGACGGTGCGTTATCGCCGGGTTGCTGGGATGGGCTCATGGACTCCGCGCGCCGGCTGGCAACCAAGAACATCCGCATCGACGACCGGAAAGGCACCATCCTGCAGCTCCGCGCCCGAGCCCGGCGCATGGTCCAGAAGCATGGCGTGCGCATCATCTATATCGACTACCTGCAACTGATCCCGGAGGGCAGCGGCGGCAAGCGGAACCGGAACCGGGAGAACGCGGTGGCGGAGTTGTCCGGATCGGTGAAGTCGTTGGCGCAGGAGCTCGAAATCCCGGTCGTGATCCTGGCGCAGCTCAACCGCGCGGCCGAGCAAGACGTGAAAAATGAGACGCTCGCGAACACCAGGCCGAAGTTGAAGCACTTGCGCGAGTCCGGCGCCATTGAGCAGGACGCAGACGTGGTGCTGCTCCTGCACCGGTTGCGCTGTGACGGCGTAGCCGATGCCGAGGTCTTGATCCCGAAACAGCGGAACGGCCCGACTGGGCTCGTAACACTGCAATGGCAGCCGCAGTACACGCGGTTTGTGAGCGCGTCGAAGGTGGCAGATGCAGACGTGCCGCAATACGCGCGTGAGCCAGTGCCCGGCACCGCAGAGGACATGCAACGGCAACGCGCGCTGGAACCGGAGATTTGAACCAATGCTAACCAACGTCTCCGAGAGCATGAAGCGCCGCAACCCCGACGTGTTCGGGCCGCCCGCGCCGACGCCAGGCAGCGCCAAGGGCCGCAAGGGCGACGCGAAGCTGGAAGCCGGACTGCAGAGCGCGTGTGAGTCCTGGCTCGGGCGCCACGGCATCGCGTACCTGCATCTATCGTTCCGCGCCCGCGAAAAAGCGGGATGGCCGGACCTGACGTATGTTCACGACGGCGTGCCCTACGCGGTGGAGCTGAAGTCACGCACGGGCACGGTTTCCGAGGACCAGGAGCGGATGTTGGCGCAGATGCGCCGCAATGGCTGGCGCACCCGGGTTATCCGCTCGTATGAGGCATTCACAAACATGATGGGAGAGGCATGATGGGCAAGCACTTCAAGGATGCGCCAGAGGCGTCGACGATCAGCGGCATGAAAGAGGCTATGCGCCAACTGCACGAGGCGATCCTTGACGGGACCATCCCGCCGTTCCGTACCGTCGAATGCAACGGCCCAGCGGATTTCAACCGGATATCCAAGGCGCAGGCCTCGCGGGACCGGACGCGCGCCGCGCGTAGCCGCCACAAACGCCAAGCGTTCTGGACGGCTCTTTTCTGAGAGCGCTTGACGCATACACACTGACGGCGTATAGTAGGGCATGGAGGAACACCACATGAGACCCCCCGAAAAATGTGAAGAGTGCGGCGCCGATCTACTCACGGCCGAAGACTACGGATGGGCGAAGGACCGCCCGGTCTGCGTTGCGTGCTCCGAGGCGATGGACCTCGTGGGCATCGCGTGCAGACAGGAAAGTATTGACATCCAAGCCGTCACGGCGCCGAAGGCGTGGCTGGCGCAAGAACAGGAGTGACGATCATGGCAAAGCCATTCATGAACAATGCCGCGCTGGAGGCACACCGGATAGACGCGCCATACCTCCGGGTACCTTTTGGGCCGTACTGCGGCATCCTTGCAAAGCCGCGACTGGCGGGAAAGATGGCGGCGCTGCAACAGAGCTTCTTGATTGAGGCGCGGGCGCTACTGGCGGCCAACCTCGACTCGCTGGAGGTCGCGCACTGGACGCTGGATTATTCGGACGGGAAACAGCGCTCCCTCGACTACATCGTACCGCAGTCCGATGACGACAAGCTGGCGCGCATCGCGATGCTCAAGAATACCAACCTTTGCCATCCGGCCAAGGCCGAAGACCTGTTCCGGTTTGCTAACGATAACGAGGCGCGCGCAACGACAGAGACTGAAGCGCAAGAGCGGGAGCGGACCAATGAAGTGGCGCAGCGCTGAAACACGGGCCTATGAGCTTGAGCGCGAGTACGGGCGCGTCACGGCGCTGGAACAGGCGCTCGGCAACGCCCGCGTGTACAAGGAGCAGGGTAAGCCGCGCCGTGTCGCGTATTGGCAACGTGTGGCTGAGGCGTTGGAGCGGACGGAACGGATGGGAGACAGGCAATGACAGAACACCCGATACTGGTAACGGATTCGGTGTCGCGGAACATCCGCGCGGGTCGGCAGTGGCAGGACCGCAGGCCGGTGAAGCCGCAGCCGGAATGGATTTATGATGGCGAAGGCACGGCGTGGCTCGACGTTGGCGGCTCGCTCTTGGCGCCAGACCCCATGATACTCGGAGACTGGGGCATCAGCTGCCCCTTCGGCGTTCCCGGCGACGTGCTGTGGGTGCGGGAGTGCTTTGCGTTGCTGTCGCACGATGCAACGCGAGAACTGAATCCAGCCAAGACTGATGACGGCAGTCTGTGGTACAGATCAAATGAAATCGACGCTTATGTGCATGACTGCGATTATCCGTCTGACAGATTCCGCTGGCGACCGTCAATCCACATGCCGCGGTGGGCGTGCCGCACGCTGCTGCTGGTCAAGCGGACGTGGGTCGAGCGGGTGCAGTGTATCAAGAATGGTGACGCGGTGGCCGAAGGGTATCCGCACCCGCGACCCAACACGTTTACGGACCCGCGCGACATATCCGGAGCTTTCGGCTTGGCGCACGACTGGTTTCGAGGCCTGTGGGACGGCATCTACCCCGGCTCCTGGGACCGGAACGACTGGGTATGGTGCTGCGAGTTCGAACTGATGGAGGGCTGAGACGATGACGCAGAGAGAGCGAAAGGCACTTAATCGAATCATGGCAAAAGCCGAAGAAGTTGCCAAAAAGTTCGACGCCGCCATCGCCCGTGAGGACGAATGGCACACGCAGGTTGTAGCCGCCGAGGACGCGCAGACCAAGGCCGAGGAAGAGGTCGAGCGGCTGAAGATGAAGATTGACGGCTTCTGGACAACCCTCGAATCTGGCGACCGGCAACTGGGGGCCATGCGCTGGAATCGCGACGTGGCTCGGGCAGAAAGAGGCGATGCGCTGGCCGACAACGCCCGCCTGCGTGCCGCGCTGGATGCGGTGCGGAAAATCAAGGATGAATGGTCGCCGCGAAATCCTGACATGCCACGGAGGGGAGCCGTCTACCAAGAAGGCGTGGACGACATCTGTTTTGCCATCGACGCCGCCCTCGCCGCGACCGAGGCCGAGAAGGAGCTTGCGGTGCTGAAGGAAGAGCTGGCCACACACCAAGAGAGCGAGTTTCACCCCGACTGGTCGATGCTGGAAGCGACCCGCGAAGCACTGCGCGAGCAGTTGGCTGCCAACGCCCGCCTGCGTGCCGCGCTGGATGCGGTGAGGGAAGTGAAGCGCTACGGATGGGACTTTGCGGCAGACGACATGGTGCCCGTCGGAGACGGCGTGTACGTCCGCTGGGTAGAGATCCAGCACGCCCTCGCCGCGACCGAGGCAGAGCCGTGCCAGGAGTGCGCGGAGAAGGAGCGGGTGATTGAGAGGGGCCGGCAGCACGTTGCCAAGATGCAGAGGGATGCCGTGAAGTACCTCGTGCCCGACAATGACTGTGATCGTGCATGGTTCATTAACCGCATGCTCTATCATCTGGACGGTCCCGAACAACGCGAGGTGTTCCCTAACCTCGCCGCCACGGACGGCGGGGAAGCAGAGACGGCGGGCGATTTGCCGTGCGGCTGCGTGTGGTCTACACCCGGCGTGTTTGCTACTGGACCCGCCTGCGAGGTGGTGGACCGAGCCGACGGCGGGTGGCTGTGCAGCCGGCCGCGTGGCCATACAGGAGAGCACGTGGCCTGCTCCCCGATTGAGCACGATCTGCATAGGTGGCCGCAATCCCCGAAAACAGAGAAAACGGAGCAACGGAGGTCGACGTGACAACCAGAAGAGGCAACGCAGGACGCGGCGACCGGGGCGGGTGCGGCGGCACACGCAAGCGAGACGGCAGTGGCGGCGGGCGCGGCAATCGCGGCACAAAGCGCCAGCCAGCGAAACGGAAGCGGTAGTCACGGTATAGACTCCGACACTTGCCGAGGCCCCGCAGTGGTGTATAGTACCGAAAACGGAGGATGATATGACGAACGCACCGAACGACACGCCCATGGTCCGGAAAAACCTGTTCCTGCCGCGCGCCGACTATGCGCGAATGCAGGCCGCCGCGCGCCGCCAAGACCGGTCTTTTGCGAGTTGGGCGCGGCGGTTGCTGAACGCCGGGCTGGCGGCGGAAGACCTGGCCGCAGAAAGCCGGGACAGAGCTGCGCTCACATGAATCAGTACGAATACACTATGGCGACGCGCGGCGACGATCCCGCCGTGTCAGACGACGAGATCCGCGATATTATCGCGTGCCTGCAGGCGGACGCCAACGCCAGGGGCCAGGTGCTGGCGCAATTTCCGGAAGTCGCCGCAGTGGCGGTCAAGGCGCTGTGCCTGAAGATTCTGCGTGCCGCCGATGGCAACGGACGCCGGACTGCCGTTGTGCTTGGCAGGGTTGCCGGGCTTTCATACAGTGAGATCGGCGCGTCCTGCCATATTTCGAAGCAAGCCGTACACAAGCATATCAAGGCGATTCGGAAGCGCGCGCCGCTGATGGCCGAAGCGCTGCAACTCACCAAGCCGCACGTTGTGCGAAAAGCGCTGGTGGTGCAAAAGGGCGGCATTGAGCATGTTCAGTTTCGGCGAAAAGAGGCCGACAGCGAACGGCACGGCGCATTCGACCGCACGCGTACAGGCAAGGAAGCCAAGCGCTGGCAGTCGAGCGTCCTTGGCTGCCTCCGAGACGTAGGCGTGTTGGTGGCCATGATAAAACAAGAGCAAGAGGGCTGTGACGATGACAGATGATGTGGGCGAGATGGAAGACCGTGCTGCACGCCACGCGAAGAGTATGCTGGGGCTTGCGGCGGAGATCATCGAGCTGGAAGACCTGCGCCGCGCTGCGGCGGAGGACAAGAAGCGCGCGGCCAAGAACTATAGGGACAGAGAAAAGGCCATCGAAAAGCGCATGGAAGAGGTTCGGAAAGAATACAAAAACGGCGGATTTAGGCAACAGGAGTTCTTCGAGCCCGACAAGGTGATAGGCGTGGCGCCCGTTGAGGACGCGACCGAGCAAGTCAATCCAGGGGGGGAATAGGACAATGCGCGTATACGTTTCGGACAAGCACACCGCCGCACACGAAAAAGCACTCATGGCTGCGCTCGCCGCAGCCTGCAAGACCGCCGGGCACGAGGTCGTTAATGGCCACGGCAAGGGCTGGGACGTGGCCTTCTCCTGGAACGGCCGGGATTGGGCGTATGGCGGCCCCGTCGTCTTCTGTGAACTCGGTTGGTTGCCGCGCTGGAGCTACCAGCTTTCGTGGGATGGCATCAACGCCGCCTCACACCTGGCGCCGTTCGAATGGGACGGCAAGCCGCTCACGAAAGCGCGCGCCCGCGCCGTCGCCAAGCACATCACTGCCATCACACAGGGACCGCCGGCAGACGCGTGTCTCGACGGATACGCTGACACCACGGCGGCCGCCACAGACGTCGGCTATGAGTTCATCCTCTGCCCGCTGCAGGTTGAGACTGACACGAACATGGCGCACGTTCCGGAAGAGTACCGCACGGCGCAAGGCTTCGTGGATGCCGTCGAAGCCCAAAACCTGCCCTACCCAGTGCTGTTCAAGGCGCACCCGGCATCGGACGCCAACAACGACGTGGCGGTCTCGGAGCCGAACGAGCTGATAGCGCACGACCGCAAGCGGAACCTGTACAGCTACCTCCGGGATCCCAGCTGCCGGGGAGTAGTCACGCTCAACAGCAACACCGCGCATGATGCGCTGCTCTTTGACGTTCCCGCGCTTGTTCTCGGCAAAAACGTCTGGCCGGAGGAAACCGGGCCGTTCTTTGTCGGGTGGCCGGCGCGGTGGGCGTCGTTCTCGAAGTGGTCGCGGTCCAAGGCCCGCGCCGATGCCGTAGCCGCGTATTCTGAGTGGCTGATGCAGAACCAATGGACGCTCGCGCAGGCCGGAGACCCGGAGCGTGTAGGCGCGCTGTTGACCGCCGCCCTTGAGGCGCGCGCACCCGCCGACGTCCCGCGTGAGCCGGTCACGGTTGAGGCCGATGGCCCGCAGCTTGTCGTCAATGTCGTGGCCCGGAACATGGGCTGGCTATTCGAGGACATTAAGGGTGCGCTGACCCGCACGGAAGTCCCGGGCGCCATCGTCGTGGGCTCGGAGCGTGCGCGAAGTGATGCTGACGCGTGGTATTACCTACGCCCGGATGAGGCGCCGAACAGTGTTGGGGAGCTGTCCAGGTCAGTGCTGAGCGTGCATGATCTGGTGCCGCGTCACATGGAGACGATCGCGCCAGCGCTCAGTGAAGCCGGTGGCGTGTCGCTGGTTAACCCGGACCAACTCGAAGCCCTGGAACGGCTCCGGGTAGACTGGTCCGATACGCGACTGCTCATGCTCCCGATCGGGTGCGGGCGCGAGTTCTCGCCTGACGCGGGCGGGCATCGGAAGCGTAGCGGCCGGTTTGCGGTCGGGTGGTTCGGGCGCGGCCTGAAGCAGAAACGCCCGGAGATGTTCACGCGCGCACTCGCCAAGCTCCAGGGCCAGGTCCGGTGTGCTGCCAGCCTCGTAGGCGATCAATTGGAAGCGTGCGAGCGTGAGCTATCGCACACCTACCGCGTCCCGGTCGAGTACCTGCGGAAAGACCGCCTCACCTACGCCAAGTACCCGGACGTCTACAGGCGGCTGGATGCGGTGGTCATCACGTCCGAGCTGGAAGCCGGGCCGCTGTGCCTGTACGAGGCGCTCGCCTCGGGCGTGCCGGTCGTCACAACCGACTGCAGCGCCATGGTTCGGCGGTTGATACATGAAGGCGTGAACGGCTATATCCGCTCGGACGCGGCCAGCATCGCGGTTGCGCTGCGGTCCATTGCGGACAACCGCCGCGAGTGGCACGGACGCCGCCACGCCATCGCCGGGACGCTTGAGGGTCTGAGCTACGAGCGCTGGCTTGAGGCGCAGATTCGGCTGTGCATGGAGGTTGCGGCGAAATCTTGAGGATTGACGCGGCGCGCGCAAGTACGGCGGGCAAACGAGAATCGAGAAATAAGGGGCATCACATGGCTTCCGCAATCAACAACGCCGTCATCATATCAGACATTCACTGCGGGTGCAAGCTCGGGCTCTGTACGCCAATCGTGAACCTGGACGAAGGCGGCAGCTACCACGCCAGTGCACTACAGCTCAAGCTGCTGTCGTGGTGGCAGGAGTTCTGGAGCGTGTGGGTGCCCGAGGCCACGCACGGCGAGCCATACGCGGTCGTCGTCAATGGCGATTCTACGGATGGCGTACACCACAAGTCCGTGACGCAAATCAGCAACAACCTCACGGACCAGAAGCGGATCGCGGCAGACCTTCTGCGCCCGATCGTCGCCAGCGCGGCGGCATTCTACATGATACGCGGCACTGAGGCCCATGTCGGCGCGTCCGGCCAGAATGAGGAAGCGTTGGCGCAGGAACTTGGCGCGATCCCGAACGAGTCTGGGCAATACGCGCGCTATGAGCTCTGGCTCCGTATCGGTCGCGGCCTGGCGCACATCATGCATCATATCGGCACGACCGGCCGCACGCACTACGAATCATCGGCGCTCATGGGTGAATATGGCGAGTCCTGCGCGGATGCCGGGCGCTGGGGCAGGGAAGCTCCGGACGTGGTTGTGCGCTCGCACCGGCACCGCAACTGCGAGATCCGCGTCCCGACCAAGGACGGCTACGGGATCTGCTGCACCACGCCCGGCTGGCAACTCCGCACGCCGTTCGCGTATCGGATCCCGGGCGGTCGGATCACGACGCCGCAGATGGGCGGAACGGTTATCCGGTGTGGTGACAACGACGTGTTCACCCGGCATAAGGTTTGGAGCATCGAACGATCCAAGGTGGAGGAACCGACGCATGTTGACGTTTGACGATGATGGCCGCCGTTTGTTAATGCCCAGCGACTCGGTATACCTCGCAGGCCCCATGCGTGGGATTCCGGAATACAATTTCCCAGCGTTCAAGGCAGCGACTGAATCGTTGCGTGCGGACAACTGGAAGGTCTGGAGTCCGGCGGAGAACGACGTGGAACTTGACAACTTCGATCCCGTCAAAGATGAACCCAGGGATATGGCGCATTATATGGCCCGGGATCTACCGGCCGTATGTGCCGCGGACGCCGTGGTTGTGCTGCCCGGCTGGGAGAGTTCGGAGGGTTGCGCGATTGAGGTCTATGTGGCCCGCGCCGTCGGCAAACCGATCTTCACGTATCCCAACCTGCACGAGTTGCGGGAAGAGCCGGCCGAGAAGCGCGCGCCGGGCGGTGAAGTGCGTTCGGTAGACCCGCAAACGGGTGGCGAGAAGGGGACAAAGCTGGCGCGGTTCGACTTGATCCCAGCAGGTCCGCTGTTCCAACTTGCGGAACACTACGGCCGCGGCGTTGAGCAGGGCAACTACGCGCCGCGGAATTGGGAACTCGGGTATTCCTGGGGAAAGAGCTTTGCGGCTATGATGCGGCACGCGTGGGCATTCTGGCGCGGTGAGGACATCGATGAGCAGACCGGAAGCCCGCACCTCGCCGCCGTAGCCTGGCACGCTTTCGCTCTCCTTGAGTGGGGCGAGACGCACCCAGAGAAGGATGACCGTCAGAGTACGTTGGTACGCATGGAGGGAACGACAGATGGAACCGAAAGCACCGATGACGATCACAGAGGCTGAGCTCACGGCCGAAACGCTGAAGCTATTCGCGCTCTCCGAGGCAGAGGCCGAGCCGTACAACCGGCCGTGGACCGCGCCAGAAGAAGCCGCGGTCGCCAAGTTCTACGCGACATACAGGGCAGCTGGCCGAGTGCTGGAGTTGATCGCGAAGTGGAAAGAGGCTTTTCCGCCCGGTCGCACGTACAACAGTATGGTCCAGAAAGCGCGCACAATGGGCATCGCGCGGCCGAAGCGCAGAATTGGAGGGGAATGATGGGTAGTGAACTGAGGGCAAACACCTGCCCCTGCGGCGCTAGCCCAGCGGTGACCGTTGAGGCGAACGTAGGCTACTACGTGCACTGTTACCGGTGTTGGCGCCATGGACCAAAGGGCACTCGCGACGAGGCGGTGAATGGCTGGAATGAGTTGATAGCTGACCCGCCGAGTTTTCACGACGAACTACAGCGCAGGCAAGAGCGTATTCGCGAAATCGCAAAGCACGGGCTCTGCTGGCGGTGTGAATGGCGCGTCCAAAATTGGGAATCTGGCCGCCAGCCACGCGCGGAGTGCGGGAATGTCCTGTCGGCCGTCTGTAGTTGCTACATGTACCGCCCGGTGTCGCCGTGTCTGCAGTCAGTGCCCGAGGCGTACCGCGACGACCCGAGGCCAGACCACGGCCCGGCCATGCTGGCGAAGCGAATGCAGCGAGATGGCACGGCATCGGTCGCGTATCATCTGCACCGTCGCCCCGACGGCCGAAGCGTGGTCTATGCCGTACCCGAGCAAGTGAGCAAGGCGCCGACGCATTATCTGACCGAGCAGCAGCGCGCCGAGTGGTACACGCCAGAGGCACGGTGCCCGCACACGCGCAGAGGCTGGGTTGCGCCACCGGTTGAGCCGCTACGCTGGACCGATGAACAGGAGGTGGAACGATGAGCCTGGACTTTTATCTGGAGACGCCGACATGCCCGACCTGCGGGCACAGCGCCGAAGTGTTTGACGCGGACATTACGAGCAACCTCGGCGCGATGGCGCGCGAGGCCGGTATCTACGAGGCGCTATGGCACCCGAACGAGCACGGGTACACAACCGCCAAAGAGCTGATAGAGCCATTGCGGAAGGGGCTTGACCAGCTATTGGGGAATCCCGAATACTTCAAGAGCTTCGACGCGCCGAACGGCTGGGGGCTGTACGAGCATTTCGTCCCGTTCGTTCAAAGGTGCCTTGCCGCGTGTCAGGAGCACCCGACGGCCGTCGTGAGAACGAGCACCTAGACATGCACAACAATGCACATACGCACCATTAATGCCCCATTACCCGGGCTAGTGACCGACACAGGAGCAGTAAAATGAACAATCCGCCGCTGAACAAACTACCCGCACCCTGGCGCTGCAAGGTGCACCCGCGCTACTCGGCGCAGTACCGCCCGACCTCTGACTGCCGCGACTGCTGGGCGCTGTGGTTGCAAGCGTGCCAGCGGCGTGACACGTCGCCGGCCAGATGCTCGATGAACGCCAGACCAACTGTCGCCGTTCGCGAATCGCGAATTGCGAACAGGGGAGTGTGCTGACATGGCAGACATTACGAAGTGTAGAGGCGGCCGGTGCCCATGGCGCGCGAATTGCTACCGCTACACGGCCCCCGCCGACCCGGTGGCGCAATCGTACTTTGTGACCGTCCCGGGCGTGTTCAGCCGCAGCGAGTTCCGGTGTGCTGAGTACTGGCCGGACGCCGCGTTGCTGATACGAGACGGGACTGGCGAAACCGGGTCAGATGTTGCGAAGTGTAACGGATTTGTCATAGACGGCACGGGTTAGCGCTTGACACATACACAAGCGTGGCGTATAGTGGGGGAGAGCAGAAGCAAAAGGAGGGAGCATGGATTACCGAGAGTTTTTGGCGGGCAAGGCCATCAGCACCCCGGACGCGGGACTTGATCTCGTGCCGGATCTGAACCCGATGCTGTTTGACTTCCAGCGAGACATTGGGCGATGGGCGTTACGGCGAGGCCGTGCCGCTATCTTCGCAGACTGCGGCCTCGGCAAGACGCCGATGCAGTTGGAATGGGCGAAGCACGTTCCCGGTGACGTCCTGATCCTGGCACCGCTCGCAGTGGCACCGCAGACGGTTCGCGAGGGCGAGAAGTTTGGCGCACCCGTGCGCTACGTCCGCGACGGAGCTGACGTCGACCCCGGCATTAGCATCGCCAACTATGAGATGCTGCACCATTTCGACGTCTCACGGTTCGCGGGGATCGTGCTGGACGAAAGCAGCATTCTCAAGGCGTACACCGGAAAGTTCCGCAACCAGATCATAGAGTCGTTCGCGTCTACGCCGTACCGCCTTGCCTGCACAGCCACGCCCGCACCAAACGACTTCATGGAACTTGGCAACCATGCCGAGTTCTTGGGCGCAATGTCGCGGACGGAAATGCTATCCATGTTCTTCGTGCATGATGGAGGTGAAACGCAGAAGTGGCGGATCAAGAGGCACGCACAGAAAGAGTATTGGCGGTGGATATGCTCGTGGGCCGTGATGATCCGCAAGCCGTCCGATCTGGGATATGATGACGGAGATTTCACGCTGCCGCCATTGCGGATGCATGAGCATGTCGTCCCAGTGGATGAATGCGACAGCGAAGACGGCATGCTATTCCGGCTGCCAGCATCCACGCTTCGCGAACGCCAGACCGAGCGACGATTGACCGTTGACCGGCGTGCCGACGTTGCCGCAGAAATGGCGAACGCGAGCGATGAGCCGTGGCTGATATGGTGCGACCGCAATGACGAGTCTCGGGCGCTTGCCGAGAGGATTCCCGATGCAGTCGAGATCACGGGGTCGGACAAGCTGGACCGCAAGGAGTCTGCCATGCTGGACTTCAGCGCCGGCAAGATTCGCGTGCTTGTCACAAAGCCAAGCATCGCTGGGTTCGGCATGAACTGGCAACACTGCCGGAACGTCGCATTCGTCGGGCTGTCGGACAGCTACGAGCAATTCTACCAAGCAGTGCGCCGTTGCTGGCGTTTCGGGCAGACGCAGGAAGTGCATTGCCACATCATCACGGCCGCAACAGAGGGCGCCGTGGTCGCGAACATCAAGCGCAAAGAACGAGACGCGCAGCATATGGCATCGTCCATGGTGGGCAATATGCACGACTACAACGAGCAAAACATCAGGGGAACGGAGAGCATGACGGCAACATACGAGCCCGAAACAGAGCAAGGCGATGGATGGACGGCGCACATGGGGGATTGCGTCGACATCTGCCATGCCATGGACGACAACAGCATCGACTACACCGTGTTTTCGCCGCCGTTCGCGAGCCTGTATACCTACAGCAACAGCGACCGGGACATGGGCAACTGCAAGGACGATGGCGAGTTCATGACGCATTTCGGGTTCTTGATTGGCGATCTGCTCCGCATCACGAAGCCGGGCCGGCTGTGCTCTTTCCATTGCATGAACCTGCCGACGGTCAAGTGCCGGCAGGGATACATCGGGCTCCGCGATTTCCGGGGCGACCTCATTCGGTTGTTCGAGGCGGCCGGGTGGATCTACCACAGCGAGGCGTGTATCTGGAAAGACCCCGTCACGGCCATGCAACGAACCAAGGCGCTCGGGTTGCTGCACAAGCAGCTCAAGAAGGACTCCTGCATGTCTCGCCAGGGCATCCCAGACTACTTCGTGACCATGCGCAAGCCGGGAACGAACCCGAACCCGGTAGCGGGGGAGTTGTCCGAGTGGGTCGGTGACGACACGTTCAAGAACACGGGCAATCTGAGCATCGACATTTGGCAAAGGTATGCATCGCCCATCTGGACAGACATCAACCCATCCCGGACGCTACAGCACCGCTCTGCACGGGAGCATAACGACGAACGGCATATTTGCCCGTTGCAGCTCGACGTGATCGAGCGCGGTGTGCAACTCTGGAGCAACCCGGGCGACTTGGTCCTGTCCCCGTTCATGGGCATCGGTTCGGAGGGCCATGTGGCGCTGAGCCGGGGCCGCCGGTTCGTGGGCGTTGAGCTCAAGGAATCCTACTACCGTCAGGCCGTCAAGAACCTGGCAATAGCCGTGCGCGACGCCCAGCAAGACACGCTTTTGTGCCAATAGGCACCCCATGAACCTCACACCATCCCAGATCATCGACGTCGCCAACCTGCTGCTGTGCCTCGGGTTCGTCGTGCTGGTGTGGGGTTGCATCGCGTGGTGGTACGAGATGTTCCCGCCAACCAGGACCGACAAGGAGGAAGCGGGGGAAGGGGACAAAGAGGGGATGGGGGTGCAGTAAGAGCGTGTGGGTTCCGACGACAGCACAGGCGCATTGCCTCCCGAGAGCGCGCGGACCGCCTGCGCAGATACAGACGCTTCACCTATTGCCCCGGCACGCGTCGGGGTTTTTTCTTGACAGTACGTTGACACATACACAATAGCGGCGTATATTGGTTACATGGAGAGAGAAGAGCACAACACGGAGAAGGCCATGACAAACGCCGAACGCATCTCTAGCATGACCGCCGCCGAGTGGACCGCGATGGCTGACCGGTTCCAGGCCCACCGCGACTGGCTCGCCGGGGAGCCCGCCATTTCACCGTCCGGCCGGCAGTTTCTTCTCGCGAGCATGGACGTCGACATACGGACCGCGCGGAGACAGGCGGAGATTAGGGGTGCCCTTGAAGCCGCCCAGGCCGAAGCGGAAGCCGCCGCAGCACCGGCAGTGGACCGGCCGTCCGGACGGAACGAAGTGATCAAGGACATTCGCACGAACCTCCGGAAGCGTAGCGGCAAGGCCTGGAGCGTTACGGGTGGACGCGGCACGGCATGGGGTTGGCTCACGATCACGGCACCGCCACGGCGTTGCGGAGAGTTCGGGTACATGACCGATGAGGACCGCGCCGAACTCGGGGAACTGCTTGGACTCGGGCGCGACACTCACACGCAGGGCGAGAGCGTAGCGGCGGGCAGTGACTACTACGCCGAATACGTCGACCGCGCCGCCGGCAGGACGCCGGAGAAGTATGGCACGCAGTATTGGGACTGAGCGGCGGAAGCACACGGGAGAAAGCCATGCACCAGTCAATCCGCAACATCATTGCCGAGTCTATCCGCGGATGGCGACGGTACGGGTGTCAGCCGCAACGCGCGGCGGTCGAGAATTGGGGTTGTACTGGGTGCCCGCGCTGGGTGGTCGTCTTGCAGCACGCGTGCATCGGTGGCGTGCAGGACGTATTCTTGGCCGAAGAAGCGACGGAGCCCGAAGCGCACGCTGTAGCGCAGGCGGTAGAGGCCGTGCTGTGGTGTGTGGTCGGAGGCGGTCGATAACCGGGAGCGCGATATGACCAAGCAACGGCAGAATGAGATGACGCACCTACTGCTCGCAGCAATCAAGCGGGCGGACGGCTATGTGGCGATCAAGAGCGACAACCCGCAGGTGAAGGAAATGCAGGCGCAGTCCCGGGGTGCGGCGAACGCGTACCGGGCTGCGCTGGACTTCGTGCGAGGTGATGCCGTATTGCTGAAGATGGATGCTCGCGGCATGATCTGATCCACTGCCGCCCACGGCCCCCGGCACCCGCCGGGGGCTTTTTTCGTTGACGGCCCGCGCATCCGAAAAGCCCGATAAAAACGGAGGCTTAACGGATGCCGAGTGCAGATACGCAATTCAAGGCCGGGAACCCGGGCGGACCCGGGCGCCCCGTAAAGGCCAAGTGCATTCCCGACCTGCTCCGGAAGATCGGAGAAGAGGGCGGGGAAACCCCTGAAGTTACCAAGCTGGAGACGGTGCTCCGCCAAGTCTACATGTACGCACTGGAAGGCAAGTCGTGGGCCGTGGAGTTCATCGCGGACCGTACGGAGGGCCGGGCGAAACAGTCTATTGAGATTGACGGCAGCACCGCGACCTTGCCGGAGGGGCTACCGCCCGAGACCCCGACATAAGCGGGAGGGCGCGTGGACTTCGACCTAACCAACCTGCCGGGCCTCGTGTCGCCTGCCTTCTGGCCGCTTATCCCGGACCCGTCCCGGTATCTGGTCATGTGGGGCGGCGCGGGATCGTCCAAGTCCTATACGGCTGCGCAGAAGGTCATAACCCGCGCGATCGCCACGCCCGGCCACAAGTTCGTCTGTTGCCGCAAGTTCGCGACCAGCGTGCGCGGCTCGGTCTACGAGTTGCTCCGTGAGGTGCTGTCGTCCTGGGACTTTCTGCGGTTCGTCCACGTCCACAAGCAAGATATGGAGTTCACGTTCCCGAACGGCTCGCGCATCCTCTGCCGCGGCTTGGACGACAGGGAGAAGCTGAAATCGATCCCGGGCATTACCGGGTTCTGGCTGGAAGAGCCGACGGAGCTCGAACAAGAAGACCTGCTGCAGTGTGACCTACGGTTACGCGGCGCCACGCCCGGCTACAAGCAAATCATGTTTTCGTTCAACCCGGTGGTCATATCAAACTGGATACACGCCGAGTTTTTCGAGGAACAGCCGGGGCTCCGCATCATTGACGGCCACACGCAACGCTACAAGCGCGGCGCGTTCGACGTGACGCTGCACCATTCAACGTTTGCGGATAACCCGTTCATTGACGACGCCTACAGGCAGGTCTTGGAGAACCTGGCCAGTGCGTCGAAGCTGTACTATACAGTCTATAAGCTCGGGCTCTGGGGCTCGCCAGAGGGCACCATCTACTACGCCTTCAGCCGTGCCACCAGCCCCGAGCGCGCCGCCAACGTCGACCCCTCAGTCGAGATGGACAACATCCTGCCGCTCTGTTGGGCCATGGACTTCAATATCGGCGCGGGCAAGCCCATGTCTTCCTGCATCTGCCAAGTCCGGAAGGGCCGGAACGCCCGGGGCAAGGTCCGGACGGAGATCCATGTCATAGATGAGATTATCCTCGATACGGCCGACACGAACGACGCCGCGCGCGAGTTCAAAATGCGTGAATGGTTTACGGTCCCGGAAAAGGTGATCGTCTATGGCGACGCCGCAGGGCGTGCCAAGGACACGCGTAGCAAGACGACGGATTATGAGATCCTGCGTGCGGCCGGGTTCAGCAACCAGGATGTGCCGCGCGCCAATCCGCCGATACGCGACCGGCACAACGCGGTGAATACCATGTTGTGCAGTGCGGACAACGATGTGCGGGTGAGGATCCACCCGCGGTGCAAGACGCTGATAAAGGGCCTGGAGACCGTCAAGTGCAAGCCCGGGGCGAGCTACACAGAGGAAGAGACCCGCGAGCAGCACGTTACCACCGGGTTCGGGTATTTCGTGAACCGGATCTGCCCGGTGCGCGAGTTCGTGCCGTCGGGCCAACGCTACTGGAAATGAGATAGCCGCACACAAGCCGAGGATGCCATATGACTGCCGCCGAACTGCTGAAGACCAACCCGGCCCGCGACGCGTATCTGAAGGAGTGGGAGTTCTGGCTTGCCGCCTATGAGGGCACGGCCGCGCTGCTCGACCTGGACAAGCTGCTACAGAACCCGCGCGAGTCGGACGCGAACTACGAGGCGCGCCAGGATGAGGCGTTGTCGTTCGGGTACTCCGAGAGCATCGTTTCGCTGTTCCTGCACTACCTGTTCGCGACCCCGCCGCGCCGCGAGATTGGGGCACTGGAGGATGATGACCTTTTCACTGCATTTGACCAGGACGCGGACCTCGAGGGCACTGACTACACGGCGTTTCTGGAAGAAGCCGAGCAATATGCGTCGGTCTTCGGCGTTGTCGGCGTGTTGGTGGACAAGCCGGCGGCGCAAGCCGAGAACCGGGCGCAGGAACTGGAGCAGGGCCTGTACCCGTATTGTGCGCTGTACTTCCCGGATGCCATCATGGACTGGACCTACGAGGCTGCCGGCGCGAACGGTCGCAAGACGCTGGTGTTCCTGAAGCTCAAGGACGCCGACGACAACCGCTATCGTGTCTGGACGCCTACGACGTGGCAAGTCTGGGAATACGATGAGGATGACAAGACGACCTCGCAGCCAGTGCTGATAGGCGAGGGCGTAAACCCGCTCGGGGAGATCCCGTTCCGCTGGCTCTACAACCGGAAGCACCGTATTCGCGGCATCGGCGTCTCGGACATCCAGGAGATCGCGCGCCTCGACGTCGCGGTCATGAACCACCTCAGCCAGGGTGATGAGATCGTAAAGTACGCGGCGTTCCCGATGATGCGGAAGCCGCAGAAAACCAAGTCCCCGACAGGCGAGGACACCGATACGGCTGGCGTTACTGCCGTGCTGGAGTTCAACCCCGAGTTTGGCTCAGACGGCAAGCCCGACTGGCTAGAGGCCGCTGTGCGTGAGCCGCTACTCGGCATTATGGAATGGATGGACCGCAAGACGCGCGAGACCTACCGCGCCGCGCACGCGTCGGTGGTCAACGGCGTAGAGGACCGCGCGGCCCGCAGCGGCGTGGCGCTGAAGCGTGAGTTTATGGAGCTTGGCGCGAAGCTTGGCGCGAAAGCGCAGCACTTGCAGGAGACCGACATGGCCATCCTGCGGCTGTGGGGTCTCTGGCAAGGCAAGAGCGCGGCAGAGCTCGAAAAGGTGACGGTTGAGTACCCGAAAGAGTTCGACATCGAAGACCTGACGCAGGACATTCAGAACCTGCTGGCGGCCTCGGCTATCATCGTATCCGAGGCGTTCAATCGTGCTGCACAGAAGGCGTTGTCCCGGCGCATCCTCCCGGGCGTATCACCGGACACACAGGTGACGATCGATGAAGAAATAGACCGGGATCCGGTGAAGGACATCACGGTAGGCCCGGACCCGAACGCGGACGGCGGCGGCACTGAGTAGCGAAAGAGCGGAGGGCGGCGGTATGAAGACGACACGGGCACAGTTTGGCATATTCCGGGACACGGTGGCCAAGTGGGTGGACCTGCTCGGGCTCGGGGACTGGCATGTCGTGTCGGAGCGCGGCGGGCTGTCGGAGTGCGACCGGTGCGCAGAGGTACAATTCAGCGTCCCGGACCGCGATTCCATTTGCCGGCTATCGGAGCAGATCGGGAATGACGCCGACGCCGAGTTCAAGGACCACGCCATGCACGAGGTATTGCATTTGCTGCTGGCCGATCTGTATGACCAGGCGCGCAACCGGGACTTCAACCTCCGCGCCTATGAGATGGCGGAACACGCCGTGATAGCCCGACTGACACGAGTGCTGAGGCCGTGACCATCACCCGCGCCAACATACTGCAGAACATCGAAGAAACAGACGCGTTCCTGGCCGCCATGGTTCAGACGCATCAGGTACGGTTGCGCCGGTCAATCGTCGCGCTGGAACGCCGTATCATCGCCGCAGCCAAGAACCTGCGCACGGACGAATACGGGAACCTACGCGGCCCGTTCTGGACGCTCTCCGAGATGACGGACCTACACCGGGACATGGCGGTCGCCTATGCGGAGACGTACAACGCAGCGGCGCACCGGAACGTTGCGGAATACTCGCGGATCAATACGCACATCACAAACCAGTTCGGGAAGCTCCACATAGAGGCGGCATTTAATCGCACGGATCTGGTGATGGCCCGGACGCTGGAAGACACGGACTTCACGATTTACGCGGGGCTCGGTGTGGATAGCCGAAACCGTATCACGCAGGCGGTCTACAACTCTGTGCTGATCGGTGCGCCGTTCGCGGACCTCACGACCGAGATACGCGGTGCGCTGCGCGGCCACAAGGACATTCGGGGCCGTCCGCTGGAGTCATACGCGACCGTCTACGCTCAGGACGCAACCATGGGCTACTACCGCACCATGCACCTGAAGAAAGCGGAAGACGCCGGGCTCGACCACTGGCTATACGTTGGTGACGTGATCGAGACCACACGCAAGTTCTGCAAGCGGCACGTCATGAAGGTCTACGACGCCGCGAAGATCAACGAGCTGGACAAGACGGAGTGGGGCGGGAAGAGCGGTAGCCTGTGGACGGACGCGGGCGGCTACAACTGCCGGCACCACTGGCACGGTGTAGACCCGGAATGGTTGGAGGAAGACGATGACAAAGAAACTGCTGACGATTAAGGGCGTGTTCTGTGCGTCCACGTTTGGGCGCAAGGTCGTGGGCGTACCGGATGGGGTGAGGTGGCGCATCCGCGACCGGTTCCCGCTGGACTACCCGTACATCTACATTCGCACACCGGAGGGCGTGGAGCAGCGGCTACTGCAAGAGGTGGTTGGCGGCGCCCTGTGCCCGATGTCTGATCTGCAAGGGCTTGTGGCGCTGAATCGCCGGCCATAACCCAACCGCTGCGGTTCAAATCCGGGCGATTCAACTGGAATGGCTGGACTGACCCCGCCGCGCCGGTTGATTATTTTCCCTTTTTCTCGCTTTTTTCTCGCATCGTCGCTTGTATTGGGTATCACGGGGTGATATGGTAGTGGTATGAAGAGAGAGAAAGACAACCAAGAAGCCGAGACCGAAAAGGGAGAGAAGAACATGGACCGCATGACACCGACAGAAGTCACAGAGCAACAGGCCAGGTTCGAAGCGTTCATCACCGCTATTGACCATGCCGAACTGAGGAAGGAACTGATGCAAGCCGGAACTGGAATGATGAAGGTAGCCTACGCCAAGTGTCGCACGGCCAAAGTGCGCCCGAGCATGTACCATCCCGGCAAACTGTTCGAAGGCCGCAAGGTGTTCTACGGGGATCTACTGCTCGAGATTGCCATGGAAGCATTTTGGGCCGATCTGGCCGAATAACCCCCGCCGCCCGCGCTCCCGACTCCGGTCGGGGGCAGGGCGCCGAAAGAGGTGACGCATGACCCCCGCAAAACTACGCAAGATCCGCGCACGGCTCGGCATGACACGCCGGGAGCTCGGCGCAGCGACCGGGTACAGCTACCGCGCCGTGGTGGCATGGGAGCAGGGCTGGCGGCGGGTGCCCAAGCCGCTCCTGCGAATGCTCGACTCGCTAACCGGAGGAAGACGATGACTGACCCGCAATGCTGCGCTGCCATGAAGGAGACCGCGCGGCGCCTGGGGCTGCGCATAGACGCGCGTGGCGCCATGGACGCCGTGCTGCACCGGGAGGACGCGCCTACGCCATACCAGAGGGTGCGGATTGGTTACTGCCCGTTCTGCGGCACCCGGCTTGCCAATGTGACGGAGCCCGCCTCCGACCTGCTGGGATTCCTGCACAGCATCACGCACGGCAACAACTGACACTTGCCGAGGCCCCGCAATGGTGTATATTGGGACATGGAGAACAGTGAACAAGATGCCGGGGCGGTCAAAGGGAGCGGGAATGCTGCGCGCAAGCCCCTGCTCAAGGAGCCGCGATGGTGTGCTGAAGACGGTACCTATAGCCGCCATTTGGCCGGTTCGACTCCGGCCCCCGGCGCCACTGTCTGTGACCGCTTGAAACCCGGCCGCTATGAAGTCCAACTCATAGGGCCGTGGTTCATTGAAACCACACACGGCATCTATCCCGTTGGGGCGTGGGGTTTCTGCCGTCAAGCATTGAACCGAGCCGCAGCGGTGGCATTGCTGAAGAGCTGGGTACACCGCTATGACCGGGCCTACAACAACGCTACGGGTGAGGTCATCTATCGTGACGGGGGCTTGCCATGACAACCACAGCAACCATCCTGAGCCCGCACCGCGCGCTGACCATGGCGGACTTGCGCAAGGCACAGGGCTTGCTTGACGCGATCCCAGCGCCACAGAAGTATGACCGGGTGCTGCTGACGACGCGGCAACGGTGCGAGCTTGAGCACGCCCACAGCGCAACGGCCGGGCCGCACACGCCGTCGTGTGAGTCTATACTCGGCATCCCGGTAGAGTCGTTCAGCTACCGGTCCGACCTTCTGGCGCGGGCGCGGGCACTGGCGGCGCGCGGCAAGCGCGTGTTGACAATGGAGGATGAGCAATGCACATCGTAACGCCGCACAAGTCCGGCAGCTATCCGGTCATCATTGACGATATTTGCGCGCCCATATTGCTGCTGGCGAAGCACGAGCAAATGGTCATATCCGAGAATCCCGAGACGGGGTTGCTCGACTTCGAGAAGAGCCATCCACAGAGGGGGTACATCGAGGATGCCCTGGCGCATCAAGCGGGCCATCCTGGCGCAAAGGACTGTGCGCCCAAGCTCCCGCCCAAGCGCTCAGACGCGTGGCTGAAGATGCGCCATGTAGCGCGGACGGGGGAATGCCGGGTGCCAGGCAATGATGACCTATGGGAGCCGCTAGACGGCAGGGGCAAGGCTCACGAGAGCTCGTATCCATGGGCTGGCAAGAGGTCCGACGGCGAGCATTTTGACGGCCGTCGCTGGTTACTGCGTGACGCGCCGCCCGAGCCCGAGGCGGGAGTTGGTTTTCGGTGCCGGCGGGGTTTGGCGTGGTAAGGGTCGAGTGCGCAATAGAAGAGGATGAGCAATGACAAACAAGTCACCACTGCTACCGTTCGGTGCCAGCACGTTCTCGCAGGCTGGCGAGGATGGCATCCTGGCGGAAATCCTAAGACGCCTAGACCGCGCGGTAAGTCCATCATACGTGGACATTGGCGCGCATAACGGCGTTTACCTGTCCAACGTGGAGATGTTGCGGGTTGCCGGCTGGCCTGGCCTGTCCGTTGAGTCTGACGCGGGCCGGTTTATGAAGCTGCTCAAGCACTGTGAGCAATACGCGGGCTCTGAGGTGCTGTGCGCCGAAGTCCACGCCGACACCGTTAACGCGCTGCGCCCGAAGGGCCATGTCGCGACCGTGCTGGACCTTCGCGGGCAGGGGTTGCCCGTCTGGCGCGCGCTGAATGACTGGACGGCTACGGTGGTCATTGCGGGAGTGCTGGCGCGGACGCCGCTCGGAGTGCGTCACGAGCATGGCCCCGCCAGCTTTTCGAGCATGGTCGACCTGGCCGACGCCAAGGGCTACGCGCTCGCGGCCTACACCGGGCTCAACTGCATCTTCATTCACCGAGACCAAGCATACGATGTGCTCGACGCCATGGCGCTCCTGCACCCGGAACGCCTGTACATGAACGTCACCGAGTGCAAGGCGTACCGGTCGGGCCTGGCGGAACCGCAGGGGGAAGCATGACGACGGAAACAGCCGAAGCTCTGCGCACACTGGAAGCCGCACACAGGTCTTACTCGTGTTTCTGCTGGTGTCGCGATGGCGCTGATCCGGAGCGCCCAGAAACGTGTTGTTCCGCGTGCCGCGCCCAGATACGCATTGCGGAACAGATACGGACGCTGAAACAACCGGATCCGCAGGGGGAGATATGAGAACGATCAAGACAATGTCTGAAGAGCAGTATTGCACGTTCCTGTGCTCGTTGCTCAGACAGGCGATGTTCGACCACTCGTACACGTTAGGTAAGATGTGCGAGCATGTGAATAACGCGGATGCACTGAAGCCGGGCGATCTGATCTTCTGTCTGATGTGCGATCCGTTCCCGTTCATGGTCTGTCAGGTCGCCGAAGTGTTCGGCGCCTACAAGGAGCATGAGTTGACCGCACGTCCGTTGGTTGTCACGGATGAAGACTCGCGGGAGACGTTCAGGCTGGGGAACATGGACTATGTGCGCCTGCGCCCGGACAACAGAACATTAGCGCTGATGGAGTTCGAGGGGCAAGAGCCCAGAGAGGACATGGTGATCTAGTGAGCCTGTCTTTCAACCTCGCCAAGTACAAGCGCGGCGCGACGTTCGTTGAGACGGGGACCGGCGCGGGCTACGGTATCCGCGCGGCACTGGCCGCCGGTTTCGAGGTCGTGCATAGCATTGAGCTTGATCCCGCGTGCTATGAGGCCGCACAGGAAGCGTTTGTTGCCGAGCTCACGGCGGGCTCCGTCCGCCTCCATTTCGGTGACTCCCGGGCGGTACTGCCGCGCGTACTGGACACCATATGGTCTCCCGCCACGTTCTGGCTGGACTCACACGTCGATCACCAAGTCCCGGGCGCCACCGTCAAGTGCCCGCTGTACGATGAGTTGGAGCAGATAGCAGAGCACTGGCTCAATGACCACACCATCATGATTGACGATCGTCGGCTATTCGCGGAGAATGAGGCGCGTGAAAACCCCAACGGCTGGGGCCTGACGGTCAGTGAGCGCGAGGTTGTGCGTATGCTTGAGCGCATGAATAGCCGATACGAGATCACCTATGAGACCGGCCACGTTCCCGAAGACGTCATAATTGCAAGGGTGCGGTATGCCAGACACAATCGATGAACTGATAGCGGCGTTCCGGACGCCCGGCGTCGGCCTCAACGGCGATGAAATGTTCCGACTGGTCAAGCTGATGCTCGCGGAACGGCGGCAGGTATCGTCAGTGCTCCGGATGCAGGCCATGGCGCTGGATGACGCGCCGCAGGACCGGCCGACGACGGAAGATGTGAGGGCGTTTATGGAGAGCAACTCAGATGCATGAGATCACCGTATCCATCGTGACCGAAACGCCGCGGGCTGTACCGGGCGGCGCCGTCCGGCTCATGCACGCGTTCTGGCGGCGCATGGCGCAAGACCACGACGCCTACACCTGGGGATCTCTCCGGGTGCTGACGCCTGGCGAGACTGGCGCGGACGTTACGCTTGTCATCAATCACCCGGGCATTACCGTCCCGTACACAGCCGCACCGCTCAACCGCACGGTGCTGGCGCGCTTAGAGCCGACCGTGGTGCATAAGCACTCCTGGGGAAAGTGGACCGACAAGGCATACACCGATCAACTCCTGGCGGTGCTCTCCGCTGACGATGGCGGGCACTGGCCGGTCGACTGGAACGTGTCGCTGGCCTGGGCGGATGCCCATGAGCATCACCCGCCGAAAAGCAAGCCGTGCTCCGTCGTCATGTCGTGGAAGGGCTACTACCCGGGCCACAAGCACCGGCAACGCCTGGCGATGGGGCACCTTGCCGCGATGCATGAGACCGTCGACATCTGGGGGCACCTGCAACCGCCCGGGACGCATGAGATGCCCGTCGGGTTCCCGCACTGGAAGGGCGACCTGCCGGTACGCGAGAAGGACGCGGGGCTCAACCAGTACTACTACCATGTCTGTGCGGAGAACAGCTCACAGCGCGGCTATTTCACGGAGAAGATAATCGACGCTTGGCTGTGCGAGTGCCTGCCCTTATATTGGGGGTGTCCGAACCTTGACGATTACGTGCCGGCCGAAAGCTACGTCCGGCTCCCGATGGAGAAGCCAGCGGAGTGCGCCGAGATGATACGCGAGATCATCGCGAGCCCGGACCTGTGGCGGGAGCGGTTGCCCGCGATCCGTGAGGCCCGCCGCATGATGCTGGACCACTGGCAGGTATGGCCCTCGCTGGAGCGGACGTTGAAGTTGAAGAGTCTCGTTTGAAACCGGAGGAAGTCTACATGTCACCATTTGCACTGCTCGCCGCCATCATGCCGCGCGTCACAGACACCGTTGTAGAGTGCGGCTGTGGCTACGGCTCAACGCCCGTGCTGTTCGCCGCGTGTCGGTCACGTAACATCCCGTTCCTGAGCCTGGAAGAGTCGCCGGAATGGGCGGAGAGGATCGCCACGGCTATGGGCGGCGCGTGTCAACCGGAATGGTGTGAGTCGATCCCCGACAGACTCGTGACGCTGGGACACGCGGTGCCTATCGGCATGGTGCTGGTCGACAACGGCAGCTACCGCGTCAAGCCGAACATAGAACGGTCGCGCGTACTGGCCGTCTGCAGGCGCCTACGCGTCCCGATCATCGCCGTGCATGACACGGAATCAGACACCTACGGGTTCGCGGAATCACTGGCCGGCTGGAAGCAGCGCGTTGATTGGGACGGCTCGCCGCTGGATGACGGGGTTGCGTCGACGGTCGTCAGTGACGTGCGGGATCTGTCGTGGTTGCGTGAGTGCCTGGCGGGAACGACAATGGAGGTAGCGGGATAAATGAGGCCCGTCAATAAGTAGGGAGATAGACAATGAGTATTCGAGTGGCATTCTGGCGCGCACAGGCCCCTAGCGACACCCGGTGGGCCGACGTGCCGTCGCTGGCCTTCACGTCGATGGTAGCGCACGCCCGGCACAAGGGCGTCGATGTTGAGCCGGAGTATTGCGCGACGGGGACTGAGCTTGTCCACGCCACGGCGGACGTATACGCCATCAGCGCCGTTACGGGCGCCTGGCCAGAGACGCTGAGAGTGGCGCATGTCCTGACCGCGCTCAATCGCCGCGTCATCATTGGCGGTCCGCACATCACGTGCCTGCCGGAGTCGTTGCCGTGTGACTGCGTTGGCGTGCTTGGCGAGGGAGAAGAAACGTTCGCGGAGCTACTGGCGGACCCGGCCGGGCCGATGTATGGCAACCCGGGCACCGCTAGGTGGCACGACGAGCAGCTCCTGACGTTCCCTGAACGCCCCCGCCTCAACCTTGCCGAGTGCGATCATCTCCCGGTGTTCATGGACCCCAGGAACGGCCGCGTGCAGGCCGTGGCAACGCGCGGCTGCCCCTTCCGCTGCTGGTTCTGCTCCGCCTGGCGTTGCTGGCCGCAGGTGAGCAGGTTGGCGCCGGAGCACGTTGCCAGGCAACTCGGGGAGCACTTCGCGGAGACACCTGGCGGGTGCGTCACGTTCCAAGACCTGACGTTTGCGAGCAATGCCGCGTGGGTGGCGGAGCTCGTGGGCCTGCTCAAGGAACACGGCTGCCCGGAACGGTTCACGGTCTCCGGGTGCAGCTATTCCGCGAAGATGGCAGACCGCGGCATCCTGACCGACCTGAAGTCCGTTGGCTGTGAGTGGGTTGGCGTCGGCATCGAGAGCGCGTCACCGCGCATGATTGCCAAACTCAAGCCGCATATCACGATGGCGGACAACGAGAAGCTGCTCAGGCTCGCGACGGAGATCGGGATACAGGTTCACGCGTCGTTTATCGTCGGCACGCCCGGTGAGACCGCTGAAGACCTGGAGATCACGCGCCAGTTCATCCTGGAGCACAAAGGCCCGCACTTCAAGCAGGCGGGACTGTTTTGCTTCTGTCCGTATCCTGGCACTGAGGCATGGGATGAATTGGCTGCGAAAGGCAAGGTTAGCGCGGACATGGACTTTGGCCTCTTGACCAACGGGGCCAACCCGGACAAGCAGCAGGTTTTCTATTGCAACGAAGACCACATGCCGTATGAAGAGATGGTCACATGGCGGCGGAAGCTAAGTGAGGCTTCTCGGCCCGCATGACTTGCATGTCTTGCCTGGGGCGTGTATCGTAGCCTTGTCAACCGAAGCGCACAGCATGAACATCAATCGCAATATCCCCCACGACCGCGAGCCCGCCTTGTGTGCGGTTCGGTTGACCGGTCGTGGGGGATTCTCCTTTGGTGACACTATGGGAACACCCCAAGCACGACTCCCGATGCCTCCGATGTCAGAACTACAGCGCCTTTTCACGTATGACCCGCTGACGGGCGAATTTCGCCGCAAGGTGCTGTGTGGCGGCCGCCGGGCGGGCGAGAGAGCAGGGACGCGCAAGTCTGGCGGATACCGCACGATTTCCGTCAATGGCACACTTTACGCCGAACACCGCCTCGCCTTCTTCTTTGTGCATGGACTCCAGCCCGCCATCGTAGACCACAAAAACGGCAAGACCGGCGACAACCGGATAGCGAACCTACGTGCCGCGACCCATGGCCAGAACATGACCAACGGCCCCGTGTACAAGTCCAACAAGCTCGGGCTGAAGGGCGTCGCCAAACACGCAGGCGGAAAGTTCGTGGCCAACGTCTACCACAACGGGAAACAGCACTATCTTGGGCTGTTTATGACTGCCGCGCAAGCGCGCCGCGCATATCTGGCCGCCGCCAAGCGGCTGCACGGGGAGTTTGCCTACGTCGGGGGTGTGATATGAGACGGGTCAAGCGCTGGCGTTACTACTGCGACTATTGCAAGAAGAGCGGGTGCAGTGGCGGCCACATGAAGAAGCATGAACGCGGCTGCACCATGAATCCGAACCGGCACTGCGGCGTCTGCGACGTGGCCGGTTTAGCGCAACATGACATCGAAGACCTCAAGGCGTGCATTGACCCTGACACACTGATCCCCGTGAGATACTTCCCGGACAAGATGGAAGTCTATGAGGCCAAGGCTGCAGCGACTCTTGCGGCTGTCGAGGAGCTTGCCGAAGGGTGCCCGGCCTGTATGCTCGCCGCCTTCCGTCAGAGCAATGTCATAATGGCGGGGTTCGACTACAAGAAACGCATGGATGGCATCTGGTCAGAAGTGAACGACGAACAGGCTTCTTGGCGATAAGAGTGCAAGGAAACACCCCATGAAGATCCTACTCACAGGCGGCGCCGGCTACGTTGGCACGGTGCTAACGCGGCAACTGCTCTCAGCCGGTCACACGGTCACGGTGCTGGACCGGTTCATGTTCGGCGCTGGCCCGGTCATGCACCTAGCCACGGATAGCCGCGTGCAATTCGTCGTGGGCGACGTCCGTGATGCACGCACGGTGCGCGAACTCGTCAGAAAAGCCGACGCCGTACTGCACTTGGCCGCTATCGTCGGGTTCCCGGCGTGTGCGCAGGATGCGGACCGCGCTATGTCCACGAACGTGCTCGGCACGCTCAACGTTGCACAAGCCGTAGGCAAGGACCAGATGCTCGTGTTCGCGTCGACCGGCAGCACGTATGGCGAGGTCCAGGGCACCGCGACGGAGGACACGCCCATCAACCCGCTAACGCTGTATGGCCAGACGAAGCGGGATGCCGAGGCGCCCGTCCGGAGTGCTGGCGGCGTGTGTCTCCGGTTCGCCACGGTGTTCGGGGTCTCGCCGCGTATGCGCCTGGACCTGCTGGTGAATGACTTCTGCTTCCAGGCCGTGCATGGCAGGACCATCACCATGTTCGAGGGCCACCATCGCCGCACGTTCCTGCACGTCGCGGACGCGGCTTTCGCGTACCCGTTCTCGCTCGCCCACTACCAAGACATGGCGGGCGAGGTCTACAACGTCGGCGCGGACGCGCTGAACTATACCAAGCGCCAGGTGGCGGAAGAGATCGAGCGGCAGCACCCGTATCATCTGCATGAGGCGGGCATCGGGCAAGACCTGGACAAGCGCGACTATGCCGTCAGCTACGAAAAGCTAACGGCGCTCGGCTACCGGGCAGACCATCCCGGGCTTGCTGCCGGTATCGGGGAAGTACTGTCCGCCGTGAAGCTGATTCGGATCCAGAACGATTGGAGGAACGCGTAACATGGCCACGACTGTTACTGACGGGAAAGACGTGCATCACACCGGGCGCATACTGGTCACTGGCGGCTCCGGCTTCTTGGGCCGGCGCATTGTCGCGGAGGCCAAGCGTCGTGGCTACGAGGTTGTGGCGCCGTCGTCGGTAGAGATGAACATGGAGCACAGGGGCGAGACAGAGCTTTGGCTGTCAAATTACTATGGCAAACCCTCCGGCATCATCCACAGCGCGGCCTACTACGGCGGCCTCGGGCTATGCCGCAGTGACCCTGCCGGGCTCGCTATCCGGAACATCCGTATGGCTGTAAACCTGTTCGCGGGCGCGCAATCGGCAGGCGTCAAGAAAATCGTATCCGTTGGGAGCGCGTGTGGCTACCCCGGCACGCTGACGGGCGTGATGCGCGAGAATGAGTTCTTCACCGGCCGTTGCCATCCGTCCGTAGAGGCGTATGGGTTCACCAAGCGCGTGCAGCTCGTGCTGGGCACGGCACTGGCCGCGGAGACCGACGTCGGCTTTACACAGGTCGCGCTGACGAACCTGTACGGCGAGCACGACGTATTCACGGAAGCGCGCAGTCATGTCGTGGCCGCGCTGATCAAGAAGATGGCAGACGCCAAGCTCGGCATCACCGGACCGCCTGTCCTGTGGGGCACGGGCTCGCCGCGCCGCGAGTTCGCCTACGTCCAGGACGCAGCCGTGGCCATTGTGGACGCCTTGCAGTGGCCTACGGACCCGGAACCCGTGAACCTCGATGGCGAGGAACGCCGTATAAAGACGCTGGCGGCCATGATCGCCCAGCGCGTCGGGTACTCTGGCCCGATCGTGTGGGATGAGACGAAGCCGGACGGCGTGGCCAGGAAACGGCTGGACGGCGCGAAGCTGAAACGGCTCCCGCCAATGCGCGACCGGACAACGCTCGCGGACGGGCTCAGCAAGACGATCGAGTGGTACATGGCGAACAAGGAAGAGGCCGACGCGCGGCCGTAGATAGCGCTTGCACATATACACAACGGTAGTATATTGGGAGCATGGAGAGAAAGACCGCCAACGCCATCGAGCCGTGGCAACTCGCGCAACGCCAGAGCCTACCGCTTTCCGCGAAGGTCCGGTTAACAGAGCACCGGATACGCGACTGGCACAGCCATTGGCGCGGCATGGTCTACGTCGCGTTCTCGGGCGGCAAGGATTCAACGGTACTCCTGCATATCGTGCGGCGCCTGTATCCGAACGTGCCTGCCGTATTCTGCGATACCGGGCTAGAGTTTCCCGAGATCCGCGAGTTCGTGAAGACGATTGATAACGTGACCTGGCTGAAGCCGAAGATGAACTTCCGCGAGGTGCTGGAGAAGTACGGGTATCCGGTGGTAAGCAAGAAGCAGGCGCAATTCATCCGCGAGGTTCAGACCGCATATGCAAAAGGCAACACAGACACTCCGACCGTGCGACTTCGCCTAACTGGCACAAATGGAAACGGGTACGTTTCGCCACGCAGCAAGATTAGCAATCAATGGCAGAAACTTTGCCGAGCGCCGTTCAAGGTGAGCGACAAATGCTGCGACGTGATGAAAAAACGCCCGATTGATGCGTACCGAGCTAGGTCTAGCCGCGAGCCGTTTGTGGGCACGATGGCTAGTGACAGCATGATTCGCAAGCGGAACTATTTGGAGTCTGGCTGTAATTCATTCGACACCAAGCGCCCGAAGTCTACGCCGCTAGCATTCTGGCTAGAGTCCGACGTCTGGGACTATATCCACAAGCACAACGTCCCGTACTCGCCCATCTATGATATGGGCTATCCGCGCACCGGCTGCGTCTTCTGCGCATTCGGCGCGCACCTTGAGCCGTCGCCCAACCGCTTCCAGCGAATGCAGAAGACGCACCCGGCACTCTGGCGCTACTGCATGGACAAGCTCGGGATGCGCGAAGTGCTGGAGTTCTGCCGGATACCGATTGAAGATAAGCAACTCACGCTGCCGCTCTAGCTGCGCCTGCTTGACCCACTGACCCCGACTGTTGCGGCCATAGCTGCCGCACCTACACAGCCCCGGCCACCCGGCCGGGGTTTTCTGCGTTCTGGCGCTTTCCGCTTTCCCGCTCCTTTTTCCCCTATCGGTTGACGCGCGCGGAAATCGTGCAGGGTGGCTGTTGGGCGCCCGACCGGGCTCATATCCCGGTTCACGCGGGTTCGATTCCCGCCCCTGACACCAGTCCCGAGGAAAAACGGCAAGCATGGGCGAGAAGCCCGCAAGCGAAAGGCGAGAAGCCAATCATGGGTATGCAACTGAAGCTGGATGACGAAGGAAACGCAGTACTCGAAGAAGGGAAGCCCGTTTACACGTTTGAGGACGGAAGCGAGAAGGGTGTCGACGTCGGGCATATGTTCGGAAAGATTACCACTCTCAACACGGAATCCAAGGACCACAGGCTTGCCGCGAAGGCAGCCAAGGAAGCCTTAGCCGTGTTCGAAGGCCTCGACGCCGACGCCGCCCGCAAGGCGCTGGAGACGGTGCAGAACCTGGATGACAAGAAGCTGGTCGACGCCGACCAAGTTGGGCAGATCAAGGCCGAAATGGAGAAAGTCCACGCCGAGAAGGCGCAGGAGTTCACAAAGCAGATTGAGACGCTGGAAGGCCAGATCCGATCGCACCTTATCGGCCGCGAGTTCACCAACCCCGAGCTTCTCGAAAAGTACACGTTTCCGACGGCCGCGATGGCGGAAGCCTTCTTTGGCCCCAGGTTCAAGGTTGAGGACGGCCGCGTGGTCGGCTACAACCAAGCCGGCAACCAGATTTTCAGCCGCGAAAAAGCGGGTGAGATCGCGGACTTCGCCGAGGCGCTGGAGACGATGATTGCCGAGCATCCGGACCGGGATAAGTTCCTCCGGGGCTCTGGCAACAGCGGTTCTGGCGGGACCGGCAACACGAAGGGCGACGGCGCGGCCAACAGCAAGCGCGCCGCCCTCATGACGGACATCGAGAAGGTTGCATACATCCAGAAGCACGGCATCAAGGCATGGCAAGAAAAAGTAGCGGCAGACATCGAAGCGACAAACGCTGAGCGCGCCGCCAAATGAGCTAACAGAAGAAGGACACGCACATCATGGCTAACACACTTCACGGCAATTTCACGATCTATGACGAGGAATACTTCGGCGGCATGGTCGAAACCCTCGCTCAGAACATGAACGTCTTCAACACGGCGTCCCGGGGTGCGCTCCGGCTCCGGTCTGAGGCGCTCAAGGGCTACTACGAGAAGCACCAGTTTTTCCCCCGCATCTCGGGCATGGTGAGCCGGCGTGACCTGACGTCGAGCGCGGCGCAGACCGACAAGGCGCTGAGCACCACCGAGATCGCTGTCGTCAAGGCGTTCCGGAAGTTCGCCTCGACCAAGGCCGCAATCAGCGTGTGGAAGACGCTGGGCGAGACCGAGGACGTCTTCAGCTACGCACTCGGCGTGATGCTGGGTGACCACCAGACCGCGGACATGCTCACGCTTGGCGTTGAGAGCGTGGAAGCCGCGATCCGGGGCGTCGGCACCGACCTGAATTACGACGCGACCGGTGAGACCACGCCGACGCTGACGGCCGCGCACCTGGCGTCCGGTATGCAGAAGATGGGTGACATGCACGGCAAGCTCCGGTGCTGGCTGATGCACAGCAAGCCCTTCTTCGACCTTGTGGGCGCTGACCTCGGCACGGCCGTGACCAACGTCACCGACAAGGTGCGCGTCACTGGTCCGCTGACTCAGGCACTCGGGCTTCCGTGCATCGTCACGGATGAGGCGTCGCTGGTCGATGCCAACGGCTCGCTCACGGACACCTACAACGTGCTCGGCCTTGTCGAGACCGCAGTGGACGTGAACCAGTCTGAGAGCGAAGAGCGCCTGTTCGACGCCGTGTCCGGCGAAGAGTCCATCAGCTACCGGTTCCAGGCTGAGTGGGCCACGAACCTCGGCTGCAAGGGCTTCACCTGGGACGTCACCAATGGCGGCAACAACCCGACGGACGCAGCGCTCGCGACTGCTTCCAATTGGGACCAGACCGCCACGAGCGTGAAGGACTGTGCCGGCGTTCGCATCGTCGTTGAATGACCAACCGAGCCATGCCCTTTTGGCGGAGGGTGGCGGCTCGAACCATGGAGGAAAAGGCATGGCAGCACCAACCAGAGCGGGCGTGTACGGGAAGCAAGGGCTATCCCGGCACGCCCCTCTTATGTCTGTAGCGTCGGGCCTGGAAGCGCTGGGCTTCCGGGCGGTATGGCGCAACCCCGGCCCCGTACGCATGGGTGAGCGTGAGGATTTCGCGCTTGTCGTCGTGCTCGGAGCCAAGGCCCAATCAGCGCTCATCGCCGCAAACTACGCGCTGGAGAACTACGCCCCGTGCCTCATTGTAGAGCAGGCGTTTCTGTGCCGTGGCAACCAGTCACAACCAGAAGCGGGCGGCTACTGGCAGCTCGGGCCGTGCCTCAACTGGCTACCGCCGGAGCCGTGCCCTGGCGACCGGTTCACCGCGCTCGCGCTGGACCGTGCAACCGAGCCGCGCGGCGGCGGTGACTGCATCCTCATATGCGGCCAAGTCCCGGGCGACGCAGCGCACGGCCTCAGCGAAAAGGCGCTTGCTGCATGGTATCAGACCTGTATCGGACAGATCCGTGAGCACGCGCCAGGCGTGCCTATCCGCTGGCGTCCGCACCCGCTCGCGAGCATGACAGTCCCGGGCGTCGATCAAGTAAGCGCCGATGGCGTACCGCTGGAGCATGATCTGCAGGACGCGGCGGCCGTCGTGACCCTCAACAGCACCTGTGGGCTCACGGCGTTGCTGGCCGGAGTGCCGGTGTTCTGCTCTGAACTGGCGTACTATTCGGCGTTCGCGAATCGCGAATTTGCACGGCTGGCCGATCCGGAATGGCACGACACTGCACCGCTGTTCAACCGCCTGGCGTATGCGCAGTGGACACACGCAGAACTCACGTCCGGCGCGGCGCTCCGCTTCGTGCTCGGGCATGTTGACGGCTTCCGCGACTATGGAAGCCCAGTCGAACAGACAACGCCGGAGCCGTTAGCTCCACAGGACAGCGGCAGCGGGCCGGATGACGGCCTGGACGCGCTGGACAAAACGCAGTTGCTGCAACGGAGTCTGGTCCTGGGCTTGCCCTTTGACAAGCGGCACGGCGCGGACACTATCCGGGCCGGCATCAGGAAGGCGCAGGATGGCTAACTATAGCGACGATGCGGAAGTTCTGAAGGTTCGCCCGGACTGCTACGATGCGGGCGTGGCGGCGTTCCCAAACCAGCACCTGGAAGCCACGCGCGTCATCAATCGCGCCATCGACGTCGGCTGGTATCGCGCTATGGCGGAGTTGTTCGGCATCGACCCGCAATCCGATCCGTTCACGCAATCGCTACTGCTCAATGCCGACACGCAACTGACCGCGCTCGGCACGTTCAAGGCGGTCGAGCTCATTGCTCTGTTCTTGTCGAAAATGAACAAGGATGAAGAGAAGTGGGAGCGGATGCGCGCGCGCTACAAAGAGATGTACGAGGCCGAGCTTGCGGAAGTGCTGGGCGCCGGCCTTGACTATGATTGGGATGAAGACGGCACGATTGACGACGACGAACGCGCGGTGAATAGCCCGCGGTTTTTGGTGCGCGCATGATAGTCGTTGAGGCACGATGGGAGCATGATCTTTCCCGATTCCTAACCGGCTTTGTCAATCAGTCGGTGTCCGCCCGAATCATGGGGCGCCTGGCCCAGCTCCAGGAGAAGCGCATGAAAACGCGCACCCTGGCGGGCAAAAACTATGAGGGCAACCCCTTTCCCGCCTACACCGAGCCGTACAAGAAGATTCGCCGCAAGGAAGGGCGCCAGGTCTCGCCGGTCAACCTCAAGCGCACCGGGCACATGCTCAACAGCATGTCGCACCATGACTTTGCGAACAAGACCATCATCGACTTTGGCCCGGACGAATCGGCACGCGCACACGGACTCACCACCGGCAAATACCCGTTTTTCGCCATTTCGGTGGACGATGAGGATGCACTCGGCAAGGAAATAATTCGGCAGATGCGGAAGCAGCGCGCAAAGCGCGGAGGGCAGTAATGGCCACGCCAGTCACACTCTACGTCGAGACGCCGGACGCACTGATTGCGCACACGGAAACGCTGATCGCGAGCGCGAACTACACCGTCAGGCGTATATCCGAGGCGGACACCTCAGAGCTGGATGAGATCCTATCCAACGCCGAACTGCCCGCAGCAGTAGTGATCTGGAGCGGTGCCAAGTTCGGGGAAGACCCGCGCGCCGGCCACGACATCGCCATCGTTGCGCGTATGGCTGAAGGCGACCCGGAAACCAAGGCCACGGCCGGGCGGACGCAGGCCTGGGCGCTGGTCAAGGCGCTGGACACGCAGATACTGAACCAGGCCCGATGGACCGTTAAGAGCTTGACGCCCATCGACGCACCGGGCGGCGGCATAGATTACCTGTTACGGTTCTTGATCGAGGACCACTAGGCGGCGCGAGTTGACGAACGGAGGATGAACGTATGACTACTCTCGAGTTCAAAAGCAAGTCGGGTATGGCGTTTGTGGCGGAGGTGAGCGAGCCCGAAAAGCTCGCGCCGCACCTGCTCACGGAAGCGGGCGCCCCGTGCGCCAAGGCCATCCGCACCGAGCTTACGACGATCACCCAGGGTCTAGCCGGTTCTGACCGACCTGTTCCAGGCGTGCATGTTTTCCGGAAATCGCGATGGGTCGACCCGGCCGCGCGAGGCAAGCTGGATCCCACAGAGGACGCGTAATATGGCCATCACCATTACCCCGAACGGCGGCACTCCGGTTGTTTTCGCTGATGCCGCAATCGTGCCCGGGACGCTGACTTTCGGCGGCGGTGATGACGACCGCGGCGGAGACAACGACCGTGTGACCCGCGCGGGCATTGCGAATGATGGCTCATTTGAGGCGATCATCGACGGCGCCGCTACGCTGACCGAGGCACTGTTGTCGCCGTTGCAATCCGGTGTCGGTGAGGGCGATGTTGACATTACCGGTGACGCCACGAGTTATGACGCGCTCGTGGACCTGGAATACTTCGATGACTCGGTGCAGAAAGTGCGTGTGACCTGGAAGGGCACGACTACCCCGTAGAGGTGTATTATGGCTGCTGTTCTCCCGTTCGATAATGGCACGATTGGCGGCGTAGCGTTCGCGACCTCCGCAATGGTTCACGGCTCAGGCTCGCTGGTCCTAGCTGGTGTTGACATCCAGACTACGACCGCAGACGGCCGGATTCGCAATGTGCGCCAGAGCCAGCGCCCGAGCACCAGTTTCGAGCTGTTCGGCGATCTGGTGAGCACATACAAGACGGCGGTAGGGCAGGCCAAAGCAATCGTCCTCAACCGCGCCGCGACCCCGCTAGAGGACGGCAGCTTCAACGGCGTCTGCACGGCCGTCTATGACGAGTCCACGCATCTGACGCGCATTGACATTGCCGCTGACAGCACTTGGACTTGATCCGGGAGCATAACCCTTTTCATTGAGGCCGGGCGGTTTCCGACTGCCCGGCCTTTGTCGTCTGGCGAACGAAAGAAAACACAACGGAGGAAACGGAGATGAACGGCAACGGAATCAAGATCACGCTCAAGACAGACGCGGTGGTTGAAAACGTTTATGTGGCGACGGTGCGGCGGTGTCCGGCACTGCTCGGCATCCTCAAGAAGCTGAACAAGGCGCAGACGCAACAGGCCACAGCCGCACGACGCTCAGAGCTGCTGTCGCAGAAGATTGCGGAGGCATCCCTGGAAGAGCTGGACGCCCTGGAAAAGGCCATCGACAAGGCCGCAGATGTGCAGGCCGCGCTCGGCACTTCCATGTATGCCGCGCTGGAAGAGTTCTTCGTGGTCGCGCTCATGGGATCCGGGCTCTACAAAAAGGCGGAGGCGGAGCGGTTCGCGTCCTTCATCCCCATGATCGAGTTCGGCAAGATCCAGGACGCCATCCTGACTGGCCAAGGTGCGCTGGATTTTTCGCGGACGGCGGGGACGGCGAAGAAGGCAAAAAGCAAGCCCGCCGCACGCCCGCAGAAATAGCCGCCGACACCGCTGAGGCGCGACTCTTCCGCGCGATGGCACTGGACGTCGGGCTCGATCCGGATACGGCCGACATAGCCGACGTGTTGCTGTTGTGTGAGCATCGCGCAACCGATCGGGACGGCGCACCGCGCAACACGCTGCAGAAGGAAGTAGCCCGCTGCCAAAGCTGGCTCAAGTCCGAGCGACTACAGGCCGACAACGCAAAAGCGCGTGCCGTGAAAAAACGTAAAGCGGTTGACGCTGCGTGCGGTAATGTAGAAAAAACCGCAAGGGGCTCAGCGAATGGCCGACAAGACGTTTGATCTATCACTGGTTATTTCCGCGACGGCCACGCGCGCCTTCGGGACCGCCCGCGCGCTAGAGCGCGCATTCAAGCGCACCGCATCGTCCGGCCGCTCTGTTGGCCGCGGGCTCGGGATGCTTGGCGACGTCGGTTCCGGCGCGTTCTCTGCCATCACGGGCGGAATCGGTATGGCCGCCAAGGCGATCCGGACCGTGTTGGGCGGGGCCATCTCCTTCGCGACACGGGGACTCAAGCTGCTGGGCTTGGCGGGGGCCACTGCTGTCGGCGCGGTATGGGCGGGGCTCAAGGCCATGCGTCCATCCTCCGCCATCGAACAATACGGGATTCAGTTCGAGGTGTTGCTGAAGTCCGCGACGGCAGCCAAGGCCCGGGTGGCGGAGTTGTTCGACATCGCGAGCCGTACGCCCGTAACCACGCCCGAGGCGTTCGAGGCCGGCGCGCTCATGGAAGCGTTCGGCATCTACTCCAAAAAGGGCTTCATGCTCGCCGCCGACACGGCGAAGACGTTTGGCAAGTCCGTAACGGAAGTAGTGCGGAGCCTCGGCTACCTGTCCTCCGGCCGCGCGGGCGAGGCCATGGAATCGCTGATGCGTGTCGGCATCACCCGGGCAAAATTGAAACCGTTCGGCGTCGAGTTCTCGAAGGCCGGCTCGCTCGTGACGCCCGTAGCCGCCGCAATGGAGGCCGTGTTTGCGTACATGGAAGCGAACTATGGCGGGATGCTGACGCGGATGGGCACCACGTTCAAGGGCGCGTTGTCCAATATCGGCAGCGCGTGGTTCAAGTTCTGGGCTGACGCAGGCAAGGGGATGCTCCGGTACGTCACACCAGCGATCAACACCGTAACCGCGCTGATCAACCGTATGGCGGAGCGCGTCGGCACCGTGGACTTCTCGAAGTTCGGGATGGGGTTGCTGACGGGCGTCAAGGCCGCATCCTCATTCCTGGAAGACATGCTCGACCCGCAGAAGCGCGCGGGCGTAGCTGACGCCTTCAAGGCGTCCATTGAGGGCGCTTTCGACCAACCGTTTGAACAGATCATCGGCAAGTTCAAGGAACTGCCCGAGATGTTCGCCCGGGACATCGGGACGGTGCTCGGCACGTTCATCGGCAACTTCACCAAGATTGCGGTGGGGTTCTGGGAGGTCGGCAAGTCGGCCTTTGTGTATGGTGCGTCTCTGATAAGTGAGGCGCTTGAAGCTGGTGCCGTTGCCATTGGAACGGAAGTATCCATGCGGATAGGGAAGACGTTTGAGGGCTTGCCCGGCAAGATCGCGCGCATTGGCCTCAAGGCTGGCCAAGGCGGACTTGGCGCGGTCGCGACGGCAGCCGATAAACTGATAGGAAAGCCCGTTGGTGGTGCCATCGTCCAAGCGGAGAAGGAAGGCTTTTCCGCCGCGTCCCTGGCGGCGCGCTTGCTGCCGAACCTGACGGAGCGCAGCCGGGAACGTGTCGAGGCGGCCGAAACCATGCCAGAACTGTCGCTGGCTATTGAGTCCAAGACGTTCGCGAAGCACGTTCAGTCGGCATACGATCGGGCGTACCGCGATTTCCTTGGATGGAGCCCGAAGGCGGCAGGCGCGCAAATTTCCGATACCGCCAAGACTAGCAATGCATTCAGCGCCGCACAGCAGAAGTTCCAAGAGATTACCGCAGACATGCCGAAGCTGGAAACGCTGGAGTTTGGCCGAAAGTTCAAAGATGGCCTTGTGGGCGCTGCCACGCAGCTTGTCGGCAACTATCGGGCGCTTGCCAAGACTGAGGCCATTGCACCGGACGGCCCGCCTGCACCGACGCTCGCCGACAAGGCCCGCGCGCGCCGCGAGGAAATCATGGCCGATGGCGGACCGATGGCGGCCGCGCTCGAACGCGCCATCACCAAGGCCCGGACCGTCGACGTCGGCGGCGGCATGACCGGTATCGGCCGGACGCTGGACAAGGTGCTGCCCGGGATACTGCTGAAGCATGACCCCAAATTCATGGACCAGATACTTGGCGCGCCGCCACCGAAGCGCGAGGGGTTCGTCCCGGCATCCGAGCGGCACATGCCAATTGACCCCGCCCGCGTGTCGGCCGCGATCACTGAGGCGTTCATGAAGATGGGGGAACTGCTCAAGCCGTCCGCGCCCGCGGTGATTACTCCGCCGACCGCAATGGCCCCGCCAACTGCGCCGGACCCGTTGGCCGGGTTCGTCTCCGCAGAAGACCGCTCGCCCGACATCGTTGGCGCCATTGACCGCTCAGCTAACACCATTGCGCAGTCTACCGTCGACGTCGGCGGCGGAATGACCGGCATCGGCCGGACGCTGGACAAGGTGCTGCCCGGGTTGCTGATGAAGCATGACCCCAAATTCATGGACCAGATACTTGGCGCGCCGCCACCGAAGCGCGAGGGGTTCGTCCCGGCATCCGAGCGGCACATGCCAATTGACCCCGCCCGCGTGTCGGCCGCGATCATGAGCGCGTTCACG